>JAAYHG010000008.1 GCA_012735455.1 Bacillota bacterium | reverse complement strand
CCGCTTGGCCTGATTTTCTCTTCAAACTTATCCAGAGAAGGGAGGTTCATTGCTACCACGCAGCCGGGGCGGCTAACAACTGGCGAGCCAATCTCCCGGTCCGAGACTATAACTGTGCAATTGGCTGTGCCCCCTCGCATTTCCGGTCCGTAAGAAGGTATCCAGGAGACTTTCTTGTTTTCGTATAAGGCAGCGTAAGCTAGAAGCTGTCCCATGAGCAAGACTCCCTGCCCGCCAAAGCCTGCAAAGATAAACTCTTGCTGCACTTACCTCACCTCCGGAACCCTGAATTCACCCAGGGGGTAGTAAGGTATCATGTTTTCCTCCAACCATTCTAGAGCCTTCTTGGGGCTCAGTCACCAGTTTGTGGGACAAGTCGAAAGCACCTCCACAAGTGAAAAAGCGTTCTCCTTAATCTGTACCTCAAAGGCGCGCTTGATAGCTTTCTTTGCCTGTTGGACATGAACAGGTGAATTAACAGCTACCCGCGCGATGTAACGAGGTGCATTGAGTGTAGCTAAGAGCTCCGCCATACGAATGGGATAACCCGCATTGCTCACATCACGTCCGTATGGCGAGGTACTGGTTTTCTGACCTTCTAATGTGGTAGGTGCCATCTGCCCCCCAGTCATTCCATAGATGGCATTGTTAACATAGATTACGGTAATTGCTTCTCCCCTGTTGGCCGCATGCACTATCTCGGCAGTGCCGATGGAGGCTAGGTCGCCATCTCCCTGGTAGGTAAATACTATGCGATCCGGTAATGCCCGCTTAATACCAGTAGCAACGGCCGGGGCACGTCCGTGGGCTGCTTCTTGGAAGTCCAAATTGAAGTAATTGTAGGCTAATACGGCGCAGCCCACGGGAGCTACACCGATAGTGCGTTCGGCAACGTCAAAATCATCAATAGCCTCTGCCACTAGGCGGTGTATAATGCCGTGCGTACAGCCTGGGCAGTAGTGGGTACTAACATCTGCCAGCGAACGGGGCCGGGAAAACACAGTAATCATGCCTCACACCTCCCAGCTACCAGCTTTTCAATCTGAGCCAGGACCTCTTCTGGTGCAGGAACCATGCCACCGGTACGCCCGTAGAAATGTACAGGCCGCCTGCCTTCCAAAGCTAGGCGAACGTCCTCTACCATTTGACCAGTATTCATCTCCACGCAGAGGAAGCATTTAGCTATGGGGGTTAGCTTAGCTAGCGCTTCACTGGGGTAGGGCCAAAGGGAGATGGGGCGGAATAAGCCAGCCTTGATACCCTTTTCCCGGGCAGCGTCTACTGCGCTGCGGCAGATTCTGGCCACGGTGCCATAGGCCACCAAGACAATCTCGGCATCATCGGCAAGGTATTCTTCCCAACGTTTTTCCGCCTGCTCCATTTGCGCATACTTCCGCTGGAGCTTGATGTTGTGAGCTTCCAACCGTTCAGGCAACAGTTCCAGCGAGTGGACAACATTTTTCTCCCGGTCCTTCGTTTTGCCGGTCGTAGCCCATGGTTTAGGCTGGAGTTCCCTGCTGCCCTCACTAGGAAAGGTCACCGGTTCCATCATCTGACCGAGTAAACCATCACCCATAATCATCACGGGGTTACGGTATTTGTCGGCCAGGTCAAAAGCCAATGTAGTAAGATCAACAATTTCTTGCACGGATGCCGGGGCCAGCACCAGAAGATGGTAGTCGCCATGTCCACCGCCCTTGGTCGCTTGAAAGTAGTCACCTTGTGCGGGTTGGATGCTGCCCAATCCAGGTCCACCACGGGACATGTTTACCACAACACAAGGCAGTTCGGCTGCGGCTATATAGGAAAGCCCCTCTTGTTTTAGGCTGATACCGGGGCTTGAGGAAGACGTCATGACCCTGGCGCCAGTACCGGCAGCACCATAAACCATGTTGATAGCCGCTACCTCAGACTCTGCTTGCAGAAAGACTGCGCCTACCTCAGGCATGCGCTTTGATAGGTATTCAGGGAGTTCGCTCTGGGGTGTGATTGGATAAGCGAAGTAAAGCCTGCAGCCGGCCTGAACAGCTGCCTCGCCTAAGGCCTCATTGCCTTTCATCAGTAACTTCTCGCTCATTCTTCTCCCCTCCCTTTCTTATTTCTTATCTGGTTTCTTCGCGATACACCTCAATTGCACAGTCGGGACACATGCGCGCACAGATAGCGCAACCGGTACACTTCTCGGGATCTGTAACGGTGGCCGGGTGATACCCCAGCTTATTGATTTTCTGGCTCAAGCTGAGGATTTTCCTGGGACAGACTGTGGTACAGAGTTCACACCCTTTGCAACGGTCCTCAAAAAAGACAACTTTTCCACGAGCCATCTCTTTCCCCTCCTTTGTATGGTCTATT
Organism: Bacillota bacterium; assembly: GCA_012735455.1. Classification (GTDB taxonomy): domain Bacteria; phylum Bacillota; class DTU030; order DUMP01; family DUMP01; genus JAAYHG01. The sequence continues at coordinate 2,195 of JAAYHG010000008.1, read as the reverse complement.
GCTTCATACCGCTAAGTCGCTGTTTCACTAAGCCAGGGTGGCAGCAGTTGGATGTCCAGTGGCCAGATTGGAACCGGAAGTGTTCCGATCTGACCTGCCAGCTCACTCCATACGCCCATACCCACGACAGGAAGATCGCATTCCTGACCTGCTTTTCTGACGATGTCCAGACCAGACATCATAACCTCGATTGTTGTCTCGGGGCCAAGGTTGCAATTGGCCAATAGACCTGTAATCGTAAGGTGAGCAGAACTCTCAATGGCAGCTAGCATGTTCCTTATACCCGTTACATCTTTGGTAAAGGGCCGGCAGGTATTAATTACCAAGAGGAGCTGGTGCGGCAAGCTTATTAATTGATCGCGAAAGCGGCCCAGGGCAGTAGCGCCTGTTGGGTCGCCTCCAACGTCAATCACTACTTGGAGTTGGGGTTCGGCCAAGGCACCCTGAATGCGTGGTGTAACAACAGGGAGATCGGCTACTGCAATCTCAGTTTCGGGTGCTATTACCTCGATACCTCTTGCCATTAGACGTTTTTTAATGTCACGCGAACGAAAATAAGGACTTACTAAGTCGAGGTCAACGATGGCCACTTTTTCGCGGCACTTGCTCAGTTCGAGGGTATAGTTCAGGGCAAGTTCTGTCTTCCCGCTGCCGTAAGCACCGACGAATATCACAACGCGCTCGGAGAATGGTTTCACTTGGCTTGCACCGCCTTATCTATCGGTAGACTTTGGGAGTTTCCTCTCCTGAGAGGACACGAAGTGCCCCCTGGGCTAAGGCCTCTAGTTCCCCTTCACCGGGATATACCATTACAGGAGCAAGAAAACTAACGCGGTCTTTTATCCAACCGATGAGTAGCTCTGAGTGTGCCAGGCCGCCAGTTAAGACCACTGCATCTACCTCGCCGCAGAAAACTGCGGCAAGGGCTGCTATTCCTTTGGCTACTTGGTAAGCTAAAGCTTGGTAGACTACCAAAGCGTGTGTATCCCCTGAGCGGATGCGTTGTTCCACTTTAAGAGCATCGGTTGTTCCCAAGTGTGCTTCGAGGCCACCGCTACCAGTGAGCTTTCTTAGAATTTCCCGTTGACTAAGTCTACCGCTGAAACAAAGCCGCACTAAATCCCCGGCTGGGACGGTACTGCTGCGTTCCGGCGACATAGGCCCCTCACCATCTAGTGCGTTGTTAACATCCACCACGCGGCCTTGCTTGTGCGCACCTATGGATATGCCGCCGCCTAAGTGAGCCACAATGATGTTAACTTCTGTGTATTTACGACCCAAAGCCCGCGCTGCCCGTCGGCCGACGGCTTTTTGATTTAGTGCGTGAAACTTACTCTGGCGTGTCAGTTCGGGCATTCCTGTCAAACGCGCTATGTCGTCCAACTCGTCAACTACCACAGGATCTACAATGAATGCAGGGATTCCTCCAGCCACTTGGGCTAGCTCCCATGCTAAGCGCGGACCAAGGTTGGAGGCGTGTTCTCCGTGCACAGCTGAAGCTAGATCAAGCAACATCTGCTCGTTAACTAGATAGGTTCCGCCTGACAACGGCTTAGTTAAACCACCACGGCCAACAACTGCTGCCAAAGAAGAAGCCCGCACATTCCTGGTGGAGAGGAACTTGAGGATGGCCTCCTTCCGGAGTGGGTATTGTTCGGCTATGCTACTATAAGCAGACAGTTCTTCTGGGCTGTGAGTGAGTGTTTCTGAGAAGAGGATCTGCGCTCTTTCAAAGAGGGCCAGCTTTGTTGAAGTAGGGCCATGATTCACCGCCAGAATGAGCATTGGTTACCCCCCTACTGGCTGGTGTTCATCAGGGTTCTAATTTATAATGCAACTTTCGTGCCAACAAGAAACTGGCCGTCCTAGTGGAGGACGGCCAGTCCTCGCTGCATTGCTTTGCCCCTATTGCAACAAGATGCATGCAGTATACTGCAGTACACGAGCGTTTAGTTTTCCAAACCATACTTCTCCAGCTTATAGTAAAGGGTCCGGGGAGAAATTCCTATAACGCGCGCTGCTTCGGTCTTGTTGCCTCCTGTGTGTTCCAGGGCCTTACGCAATGCGGCTTCTTCTGCTCTCGCGGTTACCTTCGCCAGGGTTTGCCCCGGTGACCAGGAGAAGCCCCAGCTCTTATTACTGTTGTAGCGCGGACTTGGAGGCAAATTCCCTAATGAAGGTAGGTGGTGAGCTTG
>JAAYHG010000099.1 GCA_012735455.1 Bacillota bacterium | reverse complement strand
GTCCGGGCCATGATATCAGAGCCGCCACCAGCTGACATTGGTACGAGGAATGTAATGGGCTTTTCCGGATACTTGGGAGCTGTAGGTTCCTGGGGCGTCTGTGTTTGCGGCGCCGGTGTACTCTGACTGCAGCCGGATAGCGCCAGAGTAAGTACCAGTAAAGGTACAAGCAGAATCGTGGCCTTTTTCATCCCTCAATCCTCCCAATCTCCTGGTTTACGACCTCTTTGAATACTAAACCCTTTATAGCACCTCCCTAATTCTTTTCTCCTACTCCTGAAAGCACGCCACCCCTCCTTCTTTCTTGAACTCAACTTAACGCTGCAACTGTTCCGCAAGGTAATGGACCGTGCTAGAGTAGTCGTCGCTAATGGTTGGTATTACCAGCAGTCTAGGGACTTATTAATTACTATGCGGCAAAGCAGCCAACTATCCGTGACTTGTACCAATTAGTATCATGAAACACAAAAAGCCCGACCCTCTCGGGCCGAGCTTCTTGAAGATCGGTGTTCGGTTTAGTAGTCCATTCCGCCTCCTGGCGGCATGGGCGGGGTCTTTTCTTCCTCAGGGATTTCGGCAATAAGGCATTCAGTGGTAAGGAGCAGGGAGGCGATGCTGGCTGCGTTCTCCAGGGCAGACCGAGTGACTTTAGCCGGATCCACGATGCCAGCCTTGATCATATCCACGTACTCCTCAGTAACGGCGTCGAAGCCGACACCAGGCGCAGAATTCTTGACCTGGTTAACCACCACTGATCCCTCTAGGCCAGCGTTGATAGCAATCTGGCGGATTGGCTCCTCAACGGCGCGCTTAACGATGCGTGCACCAACCGCTTCGTCGCCTTCAAGCTGGAGGCTATCCAATGCCGACACGGCATTCAGAAGAGCCGTGCCGCCACCTGGGACGATGCCCTCTTCCACCGCGGCACGGGTAGCATTGAGGGAGTCCTCCACACGCATCTTCTTTTCCTTGAGCTCAGTCTCAGTCGCAGCACCAACCTTGATAACCGCGACGCCACCGGCGAGTTTCGCCAGACGCTCTTGCAGTTTCTCGCGGTCATAATCAGACTCGGTTTCCTCGATCTGCTTCTTGATCTGGGCAACACGAGCCTTGATGTCATCGGCGCTGCCAGCACCCTCAACGATGGTGGTCTTCTCTTTGCCGATCTTGACCTTCTTGGCACGGCCAAGAGCATCAAGGTCTATGTTCTCGAGCTTGATACCGAGATCCTCGGAGATGAACTTGCCACCGGTGAGAATGGCAATATCCTCCATCATGGCCTTGCGGCGATCGCCAAAACCAGGCGCCTTAACGGCTACGCACTGGAGGGTACCGCGCAGACGGTTCACAACCAGGGTGGCCAGGGCCTCGCCCTCGATATCCTCAGCAATGATAAGTAAAGGTTTGCCGGTCCGGACAATCTTTTCCAAGACTGGCAGGAGGTCGTTGATGGCGGAGATTTTCTTCTCAAAGAGGAGAATGTAGGGCTCTTCTAGCTCCGCCTCCATTGTCTCGGCATTGGTAACAAAGTAAGGGGAAACGTAGCCGCGGTCAAACTCCATACCCTCTACCACTTCCACAGTGGTGGTAAGGCCCTTGGACTCTTCCACGGTAATGACGCCATCTTTGCCCACTTTGTCCATGGCATCCGCAATAAGCTTGCCAATTTCGCTGTCATTGGCGGACACAGATGCCACTTGGGCAATGCTTTCTTTGGTCTCCACCGGAGAGCTCTGCTTCTTGATCTCTGCAGTGATAGCAGCTACGGCCTTGTCAATACCCCTCTTGAGGAAGATGGGGTTTGCACCGGCTGCCACGTTCTTCATGCCTTCGCGCATGATGGCCTGGGCCAGCACTGTGGCAGTGGTGGTACCGTCACCAGCAACATCGTTGGTCTTGGAGGCTACTTCACGGCAAAGCTGTGCCCCCATGTTTTCGTAGGGATCCTTAAGCTCGATCTCTTTGGCCACCGTTACACCGTCTTTGGTGATAACGGGGGAGCCGAATTTTTTGCTCAAGACTACGTTGCGGCCCTTGGGTCCCAGAGTGACCTTAACCGCATCGGCTACAGCGCTGACACCACGCTCTAGAGCATGGCGAGCCTCTTCACTGTATACCAGTTGCTTTGCGGCCATTAGACTCCCTCCTCTATACTACTTCTCTACAATAGCCAGAACGTCACTTTCCCGCAGAACGAGGTACTCTTCGCCATCGAGTTTAACCTCGGTGCCGCCGTACTTGGCATAGATAACGCGGTCACCAACCTTGACCTCTGGCGCTACCCGCTGACCGTTCTCCAAAAGACGACCGGTACCTACGGCAACAACTTCGCCCTCCTGGGGCTTTTCTTTGGCCGTATCAGGTAGTACAATACCTCCCTTGGTTTTCTCCTCGGCGCTGATAGCCTTAACCACGATCCTATCGCCGAGCGGTTTGAGCATTCTTGGCCCTCCTTTCCAACTTCTTAGCACTCACCTAAGGAGAGTGCTAACAACCAAGACATATAATACACAAATTCCCTCGTATAGTCAAGAGTTCCAAGAGAAATCCTTTGACCCGCCGCCCTCCGTCCTCATCTTTTCTGAAAAAGGACCTGATAACACTCAGGTTCAGTTAAAGAGAAATAGGACGTCATGGGCAGCTACCGTGGATCTTAAGGGATTATAGATCCAGGAGCATGACCTATGAACTCACGCAGGATTGAGTTGCGGGGGATCTCATCCTCTTCTTCCAGTGGCTGGAAGTAAGCCAGAAACTTCCGCAAGATCTTGGCCTGAGAATAAGCAGGGCTATCTCCTGGTACTTGAGCCAAGAGTGGCTCGGCATACTTCTTGAGTATGGCCAATTCGTACACCAAGGCAGAGTTGAACATTGCGTCCGCCTCTTCCTGGAAGGGGAAAATGTTCCTTTCCTCGCCCCAGCGCACTGATGGCCAGCGCATAATGGTATCCTCTGCTTGGGCAGATCGGTACTTGCTGTCTCTGACAATCCGCCGCAGCAGACGGGTATCAGTGGTCGGTATACGATTATGGCGATCCACATTAAGCTGGGTTAGAGCGCTTACGTAAATCTTGAACTTCTTATCCTTCGGGATAGAAGGCGTAAGCCTTTCATTCAGGCCGTGAATACCTTCGATTAAAAGAGGCTGCCCTGGCTCTACCTTAATGCGCCGTCCCACCCAAGTGCGCGCGCCCCTCTTAAAATCGAACACCGGAACCTCAACCTCATCGCCCTGGATCAGTTGTACCAGCTGGTGGTTAAAGAGCTTGAGGTCTAGTGCTTCCAGGGCTTCAAAGTCATACTGTCCAGCCTCATCCCGCGGGGTCGCTTCCCGATCAACAAAGTAGTCGTCTAAGGATATGGTCACGGGCCGTAGCCCGTTAACGCGCAGCTGTATATAGAGTCGCTGGGTAAAGGTGGTCTTTCCAGAAGAGGAAGGGCCAGCGATAAGCACTAGACGTGCTTCTCGGTTGGCGGTAATCTGGTCCGCGATTTGAGCGATCTTTTTCTCGTGCAGAGCCTCCGAGATGCGGACAAGCTCGGGCCCGTGGCCAGAGACGATCAAATCGTTCAGGGAACCTACATCAGCTACTTCAAGAATCTCCCCCCACCGCTCCGCCTCGCGAAAGACTGCCGCCAATTTGGGTTGGTCTTGATACTTGGGCAGCACGGTAGGGCTATACTTTTTGGGGAAAAGCAGGATCAAGCCTGGCAGATTAAAATGTAGGGTAAATAAGCGTAAGAAACCTGTGCTAGGTACCATATAACCAAAGAAGTAGTCAACAAGTCCGTCTAACTCATAGACATTCAGATAATCCTTGGCTCTGTACTTAAGAAGACGGACCTTGTCCGTCTGACCCTGCTTCTGAAAAAGCTGCTGAGCCTGGTGAAGCGGCAGGCGTTTTTTCCTAAAGGGCAGATCCGCCTCTACCAGTTCCTTCATACGCATCTCCAAGACCGCAACGTCCTCTTCGGTAAGGGGGCTGTCCCCATGGATCTCAATGTATAGACCGTTGCCCAGGGAGTGTTCAATGCTTACGGCAGCTCCAGGAAGGACATCCTGGGTAGCCCGAATCAGCAAAAAAGACAGGCTCCGTGTATAGATGCGCTGTCCATCGTCAGTGCCGAGGTCCAAGAACTCGACAGTGGAATCCTCGGTTAATGGATAGGTAAGTTCGCGCAGTTCTCCGTTTACCCTTGCCGCCACCACCTGGGCTATTG
>JAAYHG010000098.1 GCA_012735455.1 Bacillota bacterium | reverse complement strand
GTCCCGAGTTGACCGAAGTGTACGCCCAGGCATTCGCGAAAATGGAGGGTTAGATGATGGCGGATAAGAAAAAGTATGCACTGCGTTTTAGCGGTTTCGGCGGTCAGGGTGTTGTTCTGGCCAGCATCATTTTCGCAGAGGCGCTGGCAGCCGAGGGGTACAATGTTCTCCAGACCCAGTCATTTGGTATTGAGGCTCGGGGTGGCGCCTCACGGGGTGAGGTTCTCTGCGGCCGGGAAAAACTAAACTACCTCAAAGTAGTGAACCCCGACATCCTGGTAGCCATGACCCAATTGGCCTGTGACACCTATCTTAAAGACCTGACTCCAGATGGCCTCTTGATCTGTGATTCTTTCTATGTTGAAAAAGTCCCCGCGCGCACCAGTGGCAAGACCTACGCTGTGCCCTTTACCACCTTGGCGCAGCAAGAACTAGGCAAGGCCCTCTTTGCCAATATCATTTTCCTTGGTTTCCTAAATGGTGTGACTGGACTGGTGGCACCGGAGAAACTGGAAGAGGCCGTTCTTAACCGGGTGGCACCCAGGTTCCATGATCAGAACCGACGGGCCCTGCAGATTGGCTACGAAGAGGCAGAGAATGCCCTCGCCAACTAATGAGTGTTGACATAGGAGTTGAAGCAGATGAAGCTGTACGAGTATCAGGGTAAGGAGCTTTTCCGACAGTATGGGCTGCCCACTCCCAAAGGGGTGGTGGTCAAATCTCTAGACAACCTAGAAGAGCAGCTCCAGTCTCTAGGTTTCCCGGTAGTAGTCAAGTCTCAGGTTCTCACTGGTGGTCGTGGTAAGGCAGGCGGTGTCCTCTTTGCCGACAACGTAGCCGAGGTACGGGCTGCTGGGAGTAAACTCTTGGGTTCCGTGCTCAAGGATTGTACGGTAGATGCCCTTTTGGTAGAGGAAAAGGTGGCTGTTGTAGAAGAGTATTATCTTTCCATCACCGTGGACCGCGCCAGCAGAATGCCCCTCGTTATGTTTAGCAGGTCCGGCGGCATGGATATTGAGGAAGTAGCGAAAACCAGGCCTGAGGCTATTGCCAAGGTTACCGTGGACCCACAGATGGGTGTGCGTGGCTTCCACTGCGAGATGCTGGCTAAAGTCGGGGGCGTTACTGACCCGGGTATCAAAAAGGAATTGGCCAAGGTGGTAAAGACCCTCTATAACCTTTATTATCAAAAGGACGCTACCTTGGTGGAAGTAAACCCTCTGATGTTGCTGACGGACGGTACGCTCATTGCTGCTGATGCCAAGGTGGATATTGACGATAGTGCCGTCTACCGCCATGCAGACATTAGGGCTATGGAAGAAGCTGTGCCTGTGGCTCCGCTGGTAAAGGAAGCCCGTGATACTGGGTTCCTATACATCGATGTGGATGAGACTGGCACTGTTGGCGTAATCAGCAACGGCTCGGGCATGATCATGTCCTGCATAGACTGGATTGCCCGACAGGGTGGGCAGGTTACCTGTGCCCTGGACCTGGGCGGCGGTGCCACGGCTGACCGTGTGGCTGAGGGTATCAAGATAGTTCTTAAGAACAGCCGCGTAAAGTCACTTCTTATTAGCATTTTTGGCGGTATTACCCGGTGTGATGAAATCGCTGGGGGCGTACTCAAGGCCGTGACGGAGAATGACTTTGGTGTGCCCATCGTTACCAGATTGGAGGGAACCAACAAAGAAAAGGGTCTCCAGATCCTTTCTGAGGCGGATTCCAAGAAAATTATCGTGGCGGCTAGCCTGCCGGAAGCTGCAGACAAAGTTCTTAAGGCACAGCAGTAAGTGGGGTGGAGTAAATGAGCGTTTTAGTCGACAAAAACACCAGGCTTCTGGTACAGGGTATTACCGGTAGGGAAGGCCACTTTCATACAACCCGCATGCTCGAGTATGGAACAAATGTGGTAGCAGGTGTCACACCAGGGAAAGGCGGGCAAACGGTGGAGGGCGTCCCTGTGTACGACAGTGTGGCTGAGGCCGTGGCTGCCCAGCAGCCGGACACCACCATCTTGTTCGTACCGCCGCGTTTTACCCTGGACGGTATCTTTGAGGCCTTAAACGCCGGTATTCGGAAAGTCATCACCATCGCCGAAGGAGTGCCGGTGCGGGACATGATGGAGGTCTACCACTACACCAAGAACATGCCCGATGTTTATGTAATTGGCCCCAATTCCTTTGGCGTTATCAGTCCGGGCAAGTCAAAGGCGGGCTTCATGGCCCATGAGATTTATTCCCCCGGACCGGTAGGTATTATGTCGCGCAGTGCTACCAACTCCTACGAGACGGTGCTGGCCATGACCCGGCGTGGGATCGGCCAGTCCACAGCCATCGGCGTCGGTGGAGACATGATCCCTGTAAGTTCCTTTGCTAAGCTATTGCCTCTTTTCCAGGCGGACGAGGAAACCAAGGCAGTTGTTCTGATTGGCGAAATCGGTGGGGCTGATGAGGAGATCGCAGCTGAGTATATTAAGAAGCACATGACCAAGCCCGTGGTAGCCTACATCGCTGGTCGCAATGCGCCTAAGGGCAAGGTAATGGGCCATGCCGGTGCCATTGTGGGCGCCAGCGGAGTGGGAAGCGCCCAGAGCAAAATTGAAGCCCTTACTGCAGCTGGGGTGCACATAGCCGATAGCCCCAACCATGTGGCCGAAATCCTCGAGAAGTTGCTTGCCTAGTTGCGGTGCAAGTGGCAGACCCTGAGTAGCAAAAGGGGGTAGTGCTAATTGGCTCAGTTTAAGGTGGTTATGACAGATAATATCTTTCCGGATCTAGAGCTAGAGAAGAAGATGCTCCAAGAGGCAGGGGCAGAACTGATCCTGGCCGATCCCACCAGGGACTTGGCAGAGCAACTGAAGGATGCCGATGCTGTCATTAACGTCTATGTAAAAATGCCTGCAACGGTAATTGAACAGCTGGACAAGTGTAAACTCATCATCAGAAACGGCATCGGCGTGGACACCATTGATTTAGATGCAGCTTCAAGGAAAGGCATTATGGTGGCCAATATCCCCACCTACTGCCTGGACGAGGTAGCCACTCACGCCACTGCTCTCATCCTGGCCTGTAGTCGCAAGGTCGTGTACCTGAACAACAAGGTAAAGGCCGGGATCTGGAATGTAAAGCTCGCCATTCCTATTCACGCTCCTGAAAGCAGCGTGGTTGGACTCATGGGCTTTGGCCGCATTCCCCGCGCCGTGTCGCGCAAACTTCAAGGGTTGGGCTTTAAGGTTATTGCCCATGATCCCTATGTGAGTCAGTCCGATGCAGAGAACTATGGCGTTACCATGGTCGATTTCCCCACCCTCGTCAAGGAATCAGATTACCTTTCCATTCACTGTCCGCTAACCAAGGAAACCAGAGGTATGTTTGACTATAAGGTCTTCCAGCAGATGAAGCGGAGTGCCTATATTGTGAACACTGCCCGCGGTGCAGTTATTAACGAGAAAGATCTCATTAAAGCACTGAGGGACGGCTTGATTGCCGGGGCTGCCCTGGACGTCCTCGAGACGGACGGCATCGCTCCTGATCATCCTTTCCTGGAAATGGAAAACGTTATCATCACGCCCCACGCCGCCTGGTACAGTGAAGAATCCATGGTGCGGCGCCGCACTCAGACTATTGAAGAAGTGGTCAGAGTACTGCAGGGCGGCGAGCCTACATCGTTCGTGAACCGCAGAAGTATTGTCAGGTAACGCAACAGACTAGTCAAAGAGTTCTTATAAAGGTAAAGGGAAGTCTATGCTAACCCAGCAGAGACTTCCCTTTACCTTTTGGATTGTTTTTGTCAACAATCTAAGATAATATATATTGACACAAAAATCAATGCACGTTACACTTTAAGAAAAGAGGAAGTTGATGGAGGAAGAATGGAAGCGTGAAAAGGAAACTCATTTACGCCACGTTACGTGAGCAGCTGTTCGATTCTCTCAAAGAACTCATTCTTACTAACCAGTACCAACCTGGCGAAGAGCTTCAAGTAGAAAAAATAGCGGAGGAATTCGGTGTTAGTGCCACACCGGTGCGAGAGGCTCTTGTCCGCCTAGCCAGTATTGGGCTTGTGGAAATAGTACCGAATCGTGGAGCTACAGTGGCACAAATCAGTGCTGATGATGTTCGGTGGGTTTGGGAGGCCCGTCGGGTATTGGAACTATACGCTGCTCGAATTACAGTGGAGTGTTGCACCGACGCTGAAATTGCTATGATGGAGCAAAAACTGGCTCAAGTGACAAAGAATCCTGAGGACTTAACTGTTTATATGGAATTTGACCTTGAGTTGCACCAACTGCTTCAACGGTATCTGAACAACAAGATAATAAGGGGGATGTTGGATCAGGTTAACGAGCAAAGCATGAGAATCCGCTACTTTGCTGAGAGTTATTCTGAGACCGTACAGAAGCAAGTAGTTGAGCAGGTGACGGCAGAGCACGCTGCCATCGTCAGGGCGTTGAGACAGCGTTCAGTAGAAGCTGTGATAACGGTATTGGAAGAGCACTTAAGAAATGGCGAGATCCGAACCCTTAAGTGTCTTAGTAACAGGGGTGGAGCGGTGAAGGTAGCTAACATTTAAGGGAGTGATTCGTGATGTTAGAGTCTAGATCTGGGCAACGAGTACTCACCGGTGTTCACTTTATGCTGGGCAATTACGCTGTGGCAGAAGGGGCCCTGGCGGCGGGCTGTAATTTTTTTGCGGGCTGCCCAATAACACCTGCCAATGAGATTTCAGAACGCATGGCTAAGCGGCTACCAGAGGTGGGAGGGCATTTCCTCCAGGGTGAAGACGAGCTTGGTTCCATTTATGCTGTGGTGGGCGCGTCCCTGGCAGGAGCAAAGGCCATGACCGCCACTGCCAGTGCTGGCTTTAACTATATGCAGGAAGGGCTTGGCTATGCCTACGCCATAGAGGCTCCCTGTGTGATCGTGGATGTGCAGCGCTGTCGGGGTGAGAACTTTGCCACCCAGTCAGATGTGATGCAGATGCGCTGGGGAGCCAGCGGTGATTATGAGGCTATCGTACTCGCACCAGCCTCTGTTCAGGAATTGTTTGATTATACTATACGGGCTTTTAATTTGGCCGAGAGATTTCGCAATCCGGTTATCGTTATGTCGGAAACAACAATTGCCTTAATGCGGGAGAGGCTGGAGATTCCGCCAGCCGAACAAATCGAAGTTTGGAATCGAAAGTACACTGAACTTCCACCGGCAGATTATTTACCGTTTAAGGCCCCTGAGTACGGCGTGCCTGATTTTGCTCCCTTAGGCAAGGGCTACCATACCATCTATTCACTCAATCCTCATGACGAACGGGGTCGGATAGACTGGGATCCTGACGTCTTTGAACGCCTTTATAAGCGCATAACCGGAAAGATACGGGAGAACAGGGACTTGATCTGCCACACTGAATCCTACCACCTGGACGATGCCGAGCTGGCCCTTATTGCCTACGGCAGCGAAGTACGTCCTGCCCTTGACGCGGCAGAGATGGCGCGTGATAGCGGCATGAAGGTTGGAGTTCTTAAGCTGGCAACCGTGTGGCCAGTGCCAGAGAGACAGATCCTTGAAGTGGCTAAACAGTGCCGTGCAGTGATTGCGGTGGAGATGAACATTGGTAAGTATGCGGGTGAAATTGAGCGCGTTTGTGCCGGAGTCTGCCCGGTGCACAAGGCAACCCGCAACCGGGGACTTATTCACGCACCAGAGGAACTATACCAGTTTATTCAGGGGGTGTGGGCGTGACTGCGAGTGTAAACCCAGCACGGCGTCACATTAGGCCAGGGGGCCTGCCGCATTTCTTTTGCCCAGGCTGTGGCTCAGGACAGGTACTCAACTTCTTTCTCAAAGCGGTGGATGAATTAAACCTTAGTTTAGATAACATGGTTACTATCGGCGGTGTCGGTTGTACGGCCCGGATCCCGGTCTATTTGAATGCAGACACTCTGCATGGCGTCCATGGCCGCACTCTGGCCTGGGCAACCGGCATGAAGCTGCACAACCCTGAGCTGAAGGTAGTGGTCTTTGCTGGTGATGGCGATGCCGCCTCCATTGGAGGGAATCACTTTATTCATGCGGCCCGGCGCAATCTTGATGTGACCATGATTCTGGTCAATAACCTGAATTTCGCCATGACAGGCGGACAGGTGGCTCCCACCACCCCGCTCCAGTCCACAACTACCACTACACCTTATGGTAGCAGTGAGCCCCCTTTTGACATTTGCCGGTTGGCAGCAGCGGCAGGAGCAACTTATGTCAGCCGCTGGACTACGAACCGCGCTCACCAGGCCGTTCGGGCCATTAAGGCTGCTTTGTCGCACCGGGGTTTTTCCCTGGTGGAGATTATCTCGCAGTGTCCGACCCACTTCGGGCGCTACGCTCTTGGTAGCGGTAAAGCTGCCGACCTTTTGAATTGGATAGAAGAGCGGTCCGTTACTTTGGCACAGGCGGAAAAATTGTCTGACGGAGAGAGGGCCGAGCGCTTTGTCTTGGGCGAGTTCATCAAGATGGAACGGCCTGTCTTTGCCGGCAGCACTATCTATGAAGTGGGGCGATGAGTATGCGGCCAGTGAATATTCGTTTCTGCGGGTTTGGCGGCCAGGGTATAGTTCTTTCGGCTATTATCATGGGAACCGCGGCAGTGACGCGGCGAAACCTCTACGCAGTGCAAACGCAGTCTTACGGTTCTGAGGCCCGCGGTGGTCAGTGCCAGGCGGAGCTCATCATCTCCAGCCAGCCTATCAACTCACCGATTTCAGAGCGGAAAGACATCATCGTAGCCCTTTCCCAGATGGCGTTAGATCGCTACCTTCCTAGTTTGCGGGAGGGTGGGACTTTAATTTACGACACCAAACTGGAAACAAACCTTCATGCTACCAGCGCGGCTACCATCCCCGTACCTGCTACCGAGACAGCTATAAGCTTAGGAAATCAGATTGCTGCGAACATGGTAGTTCTTGGGTTTCTGCAAGAAAGCACCCAGTTGATTACCAGGGAGGATTTGGTGCAGGTCGTACGCGAGACGGTTCCAGCGAAGTTCCTTGAGTTGAACCTGAAAGCTGTTGAGGCTGGTAGGCAATTGGCACAAGGAGTCAAGTTGGAGGTTTAGTCATGAAATTGTATGAGTTTCAGGGGAAACGTATTTTCCGCCAGTACGGCCTACCTGTTCCTCAAGGTACCTTAGTGGTTACTGCTGAGGAGCTTACGAAACTAGCACCTCCCCTGGTACTGAAGGCTCAGGTTTTGGTAGGGGGACGCGGCAAGGCTGGCGGCGTAAAGCTTTGCAGGAACAAAGAAGAGCTGAGCGGTTGTTTTTCCGAGCTTATGCGAAAACAGATCAAAGGAGAAGTAGTTCGGGCTATATTGGCAGAGGAGAAAGTGGATATACTGCAGGAGTATTACTTAGCTATAACCATAAAGGGTGGGGATGCCACCCCGGTGATCATTGCTAGTGCTGCCGGTGGCGTGGATATTGAACAGGTTGCCAGGGAGAATCCTGAGAGAATTACTACCGTTCCCTTCAGCCCCTTCTTCGGGCCCACAGAGTACCATGTTCGGACCGTAGCGCGGGGTCTTGGTTACAGCGATTATCGGGAACTGAAAGAAATTGTGTTTAAGCTCTACCGGATTTTCCGCGATCTTGATGCCACCCTGGTAGAGATCAACCCACTGGCACAAACTCCAACAGGCCTCTTGGCTCTAGATGCCAAAATGGTGCTGGATGATAAAGCCTCTTTCCGCCAGCAGCAGGTCCTGGTCCAGCTCCGTCAGGAGCAGTCTTCTCTCCTTGGTGTGGCGGTGGAACCAGCGCTTAACGATGACACAATAACCTATGTTCCTCTCTCTGGCACCGTAGGGCTTATTTCCGATGGGGCCGGTACAGGTATGTTGACCCTTGACCTTATCAAAGACGCAGGAGGCCAGGCAGCCAATTTCTGTGAAATGGGAGGCATAACAAGTCCGGAGGTAATGTATTCTGCGCTAAGCAAGGTATTGGCTAACGCTGAAGTAAGAAGTCTCTTGGTTGTGCTTATCGGCGGATTCAACCGGATGGACGAGATGGCGGCCGGAATCCTGAAGTACCGTGAAGACCATGGCCTTAAAGTACCCATCGTAGTACGCATGTGTGGGACCATGGAGGAAGAGGGTAAGGAAATGATGCGCCAAGCCGGACTTACAACTTATGATGATCTTCTCCAGGCAGTGCAGGATGCGGTACAGTTTGCAGGGGGAAAAGAGTAATGGCTATTCTCGTTAACAAAGATACTAAGGTGTTGGTACAAGGGATTACTGGGCGGTCGGGTGCCTTGCAGACCAAAGTCATGTTGGAGTATGGCACCCAAGTGGTAGCGGGGGTTACTCCGGGGAAAGCCGGCCAAAGAGTACATGGGGTACCTGTTTATGACCTGGTGGCAGACGCAGTAAAGGAACACAAGATAGACGCGGCCATAAGTTTTGTTCCTCCGCCCTTTGCCAAGGATGCGTGCCTGGAGTTGATCGAAGCCGGTATTGAGTTTTTGGTCCTGACAACTGAGGGGATTCCAGACCATGATGTGGTGGAGATCCTCGCCTACGCACGGGTGATGGGAACGAGAATTCTGGGGCCAGGGACAGCCGGTGTTATAGCACCTGGAAAATGTAAGCTCGGAGCCCATCCTCCAAGGATGTACCGTGAAGGTAGGGTCGGTCTGGTTTCCAAGAGTGTGGCACTTTCCTATGAGGTTGGCAAGACCCTTACTGAGGCTGGGATTGGTCAATCCACGGTACTTGCCATTGGCGGTGGACCCATCTGGGGTCTAACGCAGCGAGATGTTTTGAGATTGTTTCAAGAGGACGAGGAGACAGACATTATTGTTCTCCTTGGGGAAATCGGTGGCAGCATGGAAGAAGAGGCGGCCGAACTTATTGCCACCGAGCTTACCAAGCCAGTGGTAGCTATGATTGTCGGCAGAGCGGCGCCGCCGGGCAAGTCTCTTGGCCATGCCGGGGCGATCATTGAAGGGAACCGCGGTACGGCACAGGCAAAGATTGCTGCTCTCAATGCCGCCGGGGCGCACATTGCAAAGACTCCTCAGGATATTCTGCGGCTTACAACTGAACTTAGGGGTGGTAGAGGTGACAGTCCATATT
>JAAYHG010000097.1 GCA_012735455.1 Bacillota bacterium | reverse complement strand
GATTTGAGCCAGAAATCCAAGCAGAAGTAGGACTCAAGCCCGAAACAGTGCAGGCTATTCTTGAAGGAATGAACCTGGTTACCAAGGGTGAGGGGACCGCCACATCCTACTTCCGAGGTTTTCCTGTTCAGTTAGCAGGAAAGACCGGCACTTCTCAGAACCCCCATGGTGCCGACCACGGTTGGTTTGTGGGCTTCGCCCCTTATGAAAACCCGGAAATAGCAGTGGCCGTGATCGTAGAACAGGGGGGCCACGGCGGTTCTGCGGCGGCTCCTGTAGCCCGTCGGATCTTTGAAACCTACTTCCAGGTGGATAGTCCTTCGACAAACAGACCGGGCCAAGTGCCGCCTTCCGTCGACTAAATGCAGCAGGGGCCTGTCTATGTAAGAAATTAGACAAAAAGTGAAGTATTTAGGCCCCGCTTTTTTATTGGAAAAAGCAGGATTAAGGGAGGTCGACTACGAATTAAGGAACGATAGTAAGTTGTGTGCTAGGGAGAGGAAAAGAGATGGCACGGGAAGAAGCGGTCTTCAAAGGAACGCGTGAAGGACTTCTTATCATCCTGGACGACCGTCGTGAGTTTCGGGTGGTTATGGACAAACTCCGGGCTAAGCTAGAGGCTGCTCGCGGTTTTTTCCAGGGAGCTCAGGTGGTGGTGGACACCGGTTCGCGCAAGCTTAGCTCGCGACAGAAGAAGAGTCTTGAGAAGTTGATCAACAGTCAGAGTGGTCTCAAGCTCAAGAGCTTTCTCCGAGGCGACCGCACAGCAGATAGCGTTGCTCAAGAAGAGGTCCCCACCCCAGCAGAGGAAGCGGCTTGCCTACCGGAGGGATCCTCCGCGTCCACAGAGCCGGCTTTGCTTTCCGCTTTTGGGAAAGTTTCTGTTTTACCAACCCTGTTCATGCGGCGCAACCTGCGCTGCGGACAAAGGATTAATTTTGCGGGTCACGTGGTGGTCTTTGGGGATGCTAATCCAGGTTCAGAGATTGTTGCCGAGGGCAATGTGATGGTTATGGGTACTTTGCGTGGCTTGGTGCACGCTGGAGCAGCTGGAGATCAGGAGGCTTGCGTATCGGCATACCGTCTAGAGCCCAGCCAGCTCAGAATAGCTGGAGTCTACACGCGTTCGCCTGACGATGCGGCCAAAGCCGCCGGTAATGGGCCGGAGGTGGCCTATCTACGTGAGGGACAGGTGATTATTGAAACCGGGACAACAATCCCAGCATTATCCTTGGCACATAAGTCTTAATCGTGTCCAAACGTTCTTGTGGTGCGTAGGATGTGGAGAAAACCACTTGTAGCAGTAGTTGGAGTATCAGTTTGAGTTGGGCGGGCTGTTCTACGGCCTAGAAAAGGGAGGAAGGACTGTGGGAGAAGTAATCGTTGTCACCTCAGGCAAGGGTGGGGTGGGCAAGACCACAACGGCGGCCAATATCGGAACCGCCTTGGCGCTTATGGAGCGGCGGGTTGTGCTGCTGGATGCAGACATAGGGCTAAGGAACCTTGATGTAGTAATGGGTCTGGAAAACCGAATCGTTTACGACCTGGTGGATGTTGTTACCGGAGTTTGTCGGGTTAAACAGGCTATGATTAAGGACAAACGTTTCAACGAAAGCCTATTCCTTCTGCCGGCGGCCCAGACTAAGGACAAGACAGCGGTTACCCCAGAGCAAATGAAGAAACTAACTACAGAACTGAAAGAAGAGTACGATTATGTTATCGTTGACTGCCCGGCAGGCATAGAACAGGGTTTTAAGAATGCCATTGCTGGAGCTGACCGTGCTGTGGTTGTAACCACACCTGAGGTGTCAGCGGTGCGCGATGCTGATCGCATTATTGGCCTCCTTGAGGCCAGCGAGATGCCGGAAGTACAACTCATGATCAACCGCATCCGGCCCAAAATGGTCAAGCGTGGGGATATGATGGACATAGATGACATTATTGATATTCTGGCCGTGGACCTCATTGGAGTGGTGCCAGAAGACGATAAGATAGTTGTTTCAACCAACCGTGGAGAGCCCACCGTACTGGATGCGAATTCGAAGGCTGGACAGGCCTACCGCAACATAGCCCGGCGTATTACTGGTGAGCAGGTACCGCTCATGCCATTGGAAGAAGAAGTAGGCTTCATGGGTCGCGTAAAGCAGCTTTTCGGTTTTGGCCGTTAGCTGGTTAGTAGGAAGGAGGGACTGATCGTGCTTGATATACTGGGCAGGGTTTTTGGGCGTGATGATGCTCCCAGTAAGGAAATAGCCAAGGAACGTTTACGTTTGGTTTTGGTGCACGACCGGGCGACGGTCTCACCTCAGTTTCTCGAACTGATAAAGGAAGAGGTTATTGGTGTTATCACTGGATATATGGATATTGATGAGGACGGGGTAGAGGTAAGTATCCACAGCATGGACAAATCCGTGGCCTTGGTGGCCAACATTCCCATCCGCCGTATGAAACGTGCCGTTAAAGCGGTTTAAGAAGCTGTGCGACACTGGCAGTTAGGTATTAGTGGTGTCAAACCGGTAAAGGATTCGCGTGCGGTTCGGCTAGGGTAGCTCCCTGCAGGGCTACCCTTTTCACGTTGATAAGGAAAATGCCATTTACGGTTGGGACGCAGATACATTATAATGAACAAGGGGATACTTCTCCTGGGAGGACAAAATGCTTTACCGCCGACTGTTGAAAAACTTGGACTTCGTAATGCTTGGGACTGTGGCGGTACTCACCGTTATCAGTCTTTTTGTCATTAGCAGTGCCAGTAGCGATGACCCGCTCTTCTATGTGAAGCGGCAGGCGGGATGGGTGGCGGTCTCGCTAGTGGCATTTGTCATCACTTTGTCCTTCGATTACCATGACTTTAGCCGTTACGCCAAACACCTGTACTACCTGAATATTGCCCTACTGGTGGCTACTCTGCTCATCGGTGATGTATCGAAGGGAGCGCAGCGTTGGCTTGACATCGGTCCGGCGCGTCTACAACCCTCCGAGTTTGCTAAGCTGATTATTATCATCACCCTGGCCAACTTGTTGTCTCAGAAGGCGGGGCAATTGCTGCGCCTCCGTGACCTGGTCCCGGTGTTCATTCACGTGGGAATCCCAATGGTACTGATTTTGAGGCAACCCGATCTAGGTACCTCCTTGGTTTTCATAGCCATTTTACTGGGTATGCTTTTTGTAGCCGGAATACCGTGGCAAATTATGGCTGCAATACTGGGCAGTGGTGCCGCAGCGGCTCCGGTCTTGTTCCATTTTCTCGAGGATTATCAGAAGAGGCGTCTGCTGGTCTTTATGGATCCTTATGCCGATGCCACTGGGGCAGGCTACCACGTGATCCAGTCCATGATCGCAATCGGTTCTGGACGATTGTGGGGCAAGGGCCTTTTCGGGGGGACACAGAATCGCCTGGGTTTTTTGCCGGAACAGCACACGGATTTCATCTTTTCTGTCATCGGCGAGGAGCTGGGATTTCTCGGAGCAGCTTTCATCCTTCTGCTTTACCTTATCTTGATTTATCGTGGTGTCAGGGCGGCAGGGAAGGCCAGAGATGACTTTGGCACACTTATTATTACCGGGGTTGTAACCATGTTTTTGTTTCACATCCTTGTGAATGTGGGCATGACTACCGGGATCATGCCTGTTACGGGACTGCCGCTTCCATTCATGAGCTATGGTGGTAGCTCATACCTAACCAACATGATAGCTTTGGGCCTACTCTTGGGAGTATATATGCGGCGGCACAAGATCCTGTTTTGAGGAGGACATAACTTGCCTGCTGATGAAGTTGTCTTGGAGCGTTGTCCCAGCTATGAGCCGGACTTGGTGGAGAAGAAGGTGCAGGTGTCCCTGGATCACCTGGGAGGGATGGCTGCCTTTGTCCGCCCTGGTCAGCGGGTATTGCTTAAGGTTAACCTCCTGACCCGGCGTCCACCGGAAGACGCTGTTACCACACATCCGGCGTTGGTGCGAGCGGTGGTGCGCGAGGTACAGCGTGCAGGCGGCCAACCGGTTATCTATGACAGCCCCGGCGGTCCTTTTACCCGTCGCAGTCTGGAAGCGATTTATGAGACCAGCGGCCTCAAAGAAGTAGCACTGGAGACAGGGGCTGAATTGAACTATAATTTAGCAGCGGTGGAACTAGAGCATACAGGCAGCGCTTTGTTTCACGGCCTCACCTTAAGTAAGGCGGTAATTGAGGCGGATGTCATT
>JAAYHG010000096.1 GCA_012735455.1 Bacillota bacterium | reverse complement strand
GTACTGGTAATAAAGTCATCGGTCCTGAGATTGGCGCAGGTTCCGGTGGCTACAGCTTCTTCGCCAATGTAGAGGTGAACAAAACCGGGTATTTTACCCTGGGCGTACAATTCAGCTACCCTGGTTTCAAACTTACGGATACGAATCATCATCCGTAACATGGACACCAGTTGTTCTTTGTCCATCTACGCTGCACCTCCTTTGCATTTACCATCCAAGTCAATAAACTTTTTCTTACCACCTCGCCTTAGATTATTTAGTCCTAGGCTCTATTAGTCGGGTATTCTCATAATCTTGCAACTATCGTGCCTACTACTCGCAATCGCCGCTGTTGCCAAACTTCGGTTAATTCGGTACATAGACTGTTTCCATTTTGAAACACTGGGAAACCAGCAACAAGTCTCTCTAGACAATCGGGCTCATTCGTGACGGATGTTCCTTTCTGAACCATTGTTTCGCTCTGGAACAATGTCCCCTGGCCGCAACTGCCAGCGGCGCAGGCGGCGATACAAGGTGGTGCGTCCGATGCCGAGCTGGCGTGCCGTCTGAGACACATTGCCGCCGCAGACCGCAAGGGCACGGAGGATGGCTTCCTTCTCGGTCTGCTCTAGACTAGCCAGCCCCGCTGCCGCCTCCTCCTTACCGGTTAAGACCGCTGGAAGGTGCTCCAAGCGAATAGGACCTTTTGCCAGGTGGGCCGCTCGTTCTAAGACATTTTCCAGTTCCCGCACGTTGCCCGGCCAAGTGTAGTCTCGAAAAACCGCCTCTACTTCCGGCGTTAAGGATAAGTCTTTTTTCCCCATCTTCTTGCGTAAAGCCTGAAGCAATTGCTCCACCAACAGCAAAAGATCCTGAGGGCGTTCCCTCAACGCAGGAAGACGAATATCAATAATGTTTAGGCGGTAGTAGAGATCGCTACGGAAGTTGCCCCTGGCGACCTCCCGCGCCAGGTCTTTGTTGGTGGCCGCTATCACCCGCACGTCCACCGGGATCTCATCGCGCCCGCCAAGACGGGTCACCTTCTTTTCCTGAAGAACCCTGAGGAAACGCACCTGCATCTCCAGGGGCATCTCCCCTACTTCATCCAGGAAGATGGTGCCCCCATCTGCCAGCTCAAATTTCCCCGGTCGTCCCTCCCGCTTGGCACCGGTGAAGGTTCCTCCCTCGTAACCAAAGAGCTCGCTTTCGATTAGCTCACGCGGAAGCGCGCCGCAGTTGATAGCTACGAACGGGCCACGGGCACGGTTGCTGGCGTTATGAATAGCCTGGGCCACCATCTCCTTGCCGGTACCGGTTTCTCCCTCGATAAGCACCCCCGAAGAGGTGGCTGCCGCCTGCCTGGCCAAGTCCAGAGCCGCACGCATGGACGGAGCGCAGCCAATGATATCGGCAAAGGTAAACCTGGCCTGGTGCCCGGCCAAGCGTTGGGCTAGACGGTGGACACTGCGTGTCTCCCGCAGGGTGACCACACACCCGCGTACCTTGCCATCCGGATCAGAGATGGGCTGCCCGGTACTGGTGCACAAGACCCGCCCTTTGGGTGTAAGGAGAACACATTCCAAGTCACTGTACCCTGCTCCACCCTTAAGAATGCGCGTTAAGCGGGTAGGCTGCTCAACAAGCCGCAGTACATTCTTGCCTTGGAGTTCCTCGGGCGTGAGCCCAAAGAGTTCCGCCGCCGCGGCATTGGCTTGGGTGATGCAGCCCTTGTGATCCACAGTGAGCAGGCCTTCCGAAATAGAACTGAAGGTGGAAAATAAAAGATTTCCTCTAAGTTCCAATTCACGACTGGCCTTTTCCCAACGCAGATCGTTTTCAATGGCCCGTGCAGCAGCCATTACCATTCCCAGGGTGTGAGCATGAACGGCGTTGCACGGGCCTGTCATATTAAGAACACCAATGATTTTTCCCTCTGGACCAGTTATGGGTGCTGCCGAACAGGTCCAAGGATGGTGTAGGCGACAGTAATGCTCCTCCGCCCAAACCTGGAGCGGTGCCTTCACCTTGAGGGATGTTCCAATAGCATTGGTTCCTACTGTCTCTTCAATCCAGCGGGCCCCCGGTACGAAATTGAGTTCGCTTGTTCTCGCGAGCACCTCCGGATCCCCCAGGACCTCCAGTAGATAACCCTCGCTGTCGGTAACGATGACTATAAAACCGTCCCCCACTACCTCCAGCAGGTCTTCCATGAAAGGCCGGGCCAGGCGAATAAGAGTGGTATTGCTTTCTCTTCGCGCCTTAAGGCGCGAAGATGGCAAGCAGGGTCCCTTGCCACCGTAGGGGTTCACACCCGCTTTGCGGCAGCGCCTCCAGGAAGCAGCAATCACGTCCCGTACAGCGTTTCCTACCAGGTCGCCTTCTTCCACAAAACGTTTCCAGGCCAAAGCAATTCCTTGCTCCGGTAAAGAGAATGCGCGCAATGAAATCCCCCCTGCACATTCTACCCAAGCTGCAGCTCCTTCAGTAAGCTTTGCAGCGTTTCACCGGCACCTGCGTGAATCACCACATCTGCCCTGCCATCGGCTGGAGTCGGTTCGCGGTTGATAATGGCTAAGTGTTTTGTGCGGAAGGCCAGGGAGTTAGCCGGAGATACCATAAGGCTAGAGCCCACTACCAGCATCAGGGTGCTCTGCTCCACCACCTCCACTGCCCGCGAAAAGGCAGGCGGCATCATATCACCAAAGAGAACCACATCTGGTCGCAACGAACCACTGCAGTACTGGCAACGAGGAATTGGCATGGCCTCCAGATCCTGCAGGACCTGGCTGAGGGGATACTTCCTCTGGCAGCGTGAACAGTGTACCGTCCGCAGGTGGCCATGCACCTCTAGGACTGTTTTCGAACCAGCTTCTTGATGCAAACCATCAATGTTTTGCGTGACCACAGCCCTTATGTAGCCTGCATCTTCCAGCCGGGCCACTGCCTTGTGTCCTATGTTGGGTTCCGCCGCCAGTGTGGGTCCGAAAACCGCTG
>JAAYHG010000095.1 GCA_012735455.1 Bacillota bacterium | reverse complement strand
TGTTGGGACAGGCTACGGTAAGTCTCTACTAACACACCACGAGGGGAGGGGAGCTTACCCAAGGCGGCATGACCTTGGAGTAAGCCGTGAATATGTCCACAGTAGCACGCGCCGAGAAGGCATCACTGAATGCGGGCCAGGCTTCCTTACTGGAACGGTTGTTTAAGCTAAGTGCCCATAATACAGATGTTAAGACAGAGGTAATGGCTGGCCTGGTAACTTTTATGACCATGGCCTATGTTATTGCAGTTCATCCAAACATCATGGCTGCCGCCGGGATGCCGGTAGAAGCAGTCATGGTAACTACGATCCTGACCACCGCGCTTTCCACGCTGCACATGGCGTTATATACAAATCGACCCTTTGCTTTGGCTCCTGCTATGGGTTCCAATGCTTTCTTTGCGTATACTTTGGTAGCGGGCGGTGTGACAGACTGGCAGACAGCCTTAGGCTTTGTTCTTATTTCAGGTACAATATTTGTGCTTCTTACCCTGGGCGGTTTACGGGAGATGATCACTAAGGCCATACCCGCCACCATCAAGTTGTCAATTGGAGCAGCGGTAGGACTGTTTATTGCCCTCCTTGGCTTTAATACCGCCGGGCTCGTCAAGGTCAACGAAACCACAGGCCTTCTGGCTTTGGGTAATTTCTGGGAAACAGAAGCCATCCTGGCTATCATCGGTTTCTTCATTATTAGCGTACTCATGGCGCTGCGTGTAAGGGGTGCTCTCCTGGCCGGTATTCTTATTACCACTGTGATTGGTATTCCCATGGGCATTACTCAGGTTCCTTCGTCGTTCTTTTCTCTGCCACCTAGCATTGCGCCTATCGCCTTTAAGTTTAACCTTTTGGGTGCCCTCAAGTTGGCCTTTATTCCTGCCATTTTCACCTTCTTCATGGGCGATTTCTTCTCCACCCTGGGCACTGTCCTTGGTGTCGGCGGTAAAGCCGGCCTCTTGGACAAGGATGGCAATCTGCCGGAGATTCAGAAACCCTTTTAGGTTGATGCCATTCATACCTGTGTGGGTGCCATGCTCGGTACCCCCACTGTCACCACCTATGTGGAATCTGCTTCCGGTGTAGAAGCAGGCGGCCGTACAGGTCTTACTGCTCTGGTTACATCCCTGGCTTTCTTTGCCTGCCTGTTTATCACTCCACTCGCCTTGATGATTCCCAATGCGGCTACTGCTCCGGTCCTAATGATCATTGGTTTGCTGATGATGCCAGCTGTTAAGAATATCAATTTTGACGACTTTACCCAGTCGTTGCCCGCATTTATCACCATCGTGGTTACTGTCTTCACCTTCAACTTGGCCAACGGTATGGCTCTTGGCGTAATCTCGTACGTGATACTGCACGTGTTCTCCGGCAAGTATCGCGAGGTTCCGGTGGGTCTCTACGTGCTTTGCCTGCCTCTGGCCTACTACTTCTACCTGATGAAGCCCTAGAAGCTGATGCGGCCCACACCCATCCCTGGTTCCTTAGCCCTGCCCCTACTTCTTGGGCAGGTCCGGATGGGGGTGGGCGTACTATATATACTAAGGAGGTCTCTTGTCTATGAACCGCTCTGAGCTCATCGAGGCTGCCCTTGGCAAGCGGCCGCTGGACCTGGTTATCCAGAATGTACAGCTTGTCAATGTGTATACGGGCGAGATCTACCCGGCGGACATAGGTGTTTACCGGAACTACATTGCCCATGTCACTGTGCCCGGCGAGGAACCCTTGGAGGGCAAAACCGTGATCTCCGGTCAGGGCAAATGGGCGATCCCGGGCTTTATCGATACCCACGTCCATATCGAAAGCAGCATGATGAATTCCCTAAACTTCGCGCGGGTGGTCTTGCCTCACGGCACTACCACCGTTCTGACCGATCCGCACGAGATCGCAAACGTGCTCGGTTTGCGCGGCGTCAAGTATATGGTGGATTCCAGTGAGGGGCTGCCCCTCAGGATATATATCTTGGCTCCTTCCTGTGTTCCAGCGGTTCCGGGACTGGAAACAGCCGGTGCAGATTTCTTGGCAGAAGATATTGAGACCATGCTCTCCTGGAACCGGGTCTTGGGCCTGGCTGAGGTAATGGACTACTATGGTGTGATATACCAGTCGCCCCGTATGAACAGTATCCTGGACGTGGTGAGAAGAAGCGGTGGCATCATCCAGGGACATAGTCCATTCCTGCGCGGGCGCGAACTTTCAGCCTACCTCTGCGCCGGTCCGGATTCCGACCATGAGGTAATGCTGGGGGATGATACCCTTACCAAGCTCCGGGCAGGCATGATTGTAGACGCTAAAGAAAGCTCCATTGTCAAGAACATCAAGGAGATCGTAGGGGCGTATAAAGAACTTGCCTTCCCACCAAACATGACATTTTGTACCGATGACCGCGAGGCGGGGGACCTGCTGCACGAGGGCCACATGGACCAAGTGGTGCGCAGGGCCATTGAGGAAGGCCTTCCACCGGCTATTGCCATCCGCATCGCCACCCTGCAGGCCGCGAACCGGCTTGGCTTTAAGGACTTTGGTGCCATCGCCCCAGGTAAGGTGGCTGATATTGTCCTCTTAGATGATTTGGAAAAGGTCAAGGTAAACGAGGTCTTTGTGGATGGCAAACTAGTGGCCCAGGGCGGCAAGTTGGTGGCAGAGTTGCCGGAGCTGAGGTTCCCTGTGGAGAAAGAGAACACGGTGTTCCTGCGCAAAGAACTTAGCGCGGCTGACTTTGAGCTTAAGGCGCCAGCCGACGCACGAGATAAGGTGAAAACACGCATTTTATCTTACGCGCCGGGTGCGGCTCTACGGACGGAGTTTGAGGTTCAGGACCTTCCGGTGCAGGATGGTTTGGTGG
>JAAYHG010000094.1 GCA_012735455.1 Bacillota bacterium | reverse complement strand
GTATTTCGACAAGCGCCGCATCTTTCCTGCTCTGCCCAACCTTTTTCGCCTCTTAGCCAAAGCACTATGGGTCAGGAGACAGGTCGGAGCCCATTATAGGGCAACAAATAGAAAAAGGCCCCCCTTCGCCTTACACAGACACCAAACCGCACGGCTCACCCATGGTGTCCGAAAAAGAAGAGGGGCTATGACCTGTACTGTCACTCCTCTGTTGATAAACCCGTAAACAAGTCGCGCACGTGGATATTAACCCCAGGCGGTGTGAAAAGAAATATAAATGCCCCTACTTTCTCCATATTGCCATCCAGCCCGTAGGTGGCTCCGCTCAGGTAATCCACTAGGCGCCGTGCCGTGGGCAGCGGCAGCCCTTCTAAGTTCACTACTACGGCCTGCCCGGCCTTGATCTGCCCTGCGATGCTCTCTGCCTCGGCAAAGGAAGACGGCCGCCGCACAGCTACTTGCACTTTGCCCTGGGCGTAACTTAAGGACCAATTAACCTCTTTCTCTCCCGACGTCGAGCCCTCATTGTGGCCGCCAGGGAAGAATAACCTTTTCCACAGGTCCGGCATGCTCGTCATCCTTCCCGGTTTCCGTAAACCGGAAACCCTCTTCAGCATCTCCTACTCTGATTAACGTACCTCTGTCAAAACATCTTTGATGCGCTGCAGTCCCTTGTCAATATTCTCCATGGAAGTGGCGTAGGAAAAACGAACAAAGCGGTCGTCACCAAAGGCAACACCCGGAACCAACGCCACGTGAGCTTCCGTCAATAAAAACTCCGCCAGGCTAATAGAGTCAGTTATCTTTTGGCCGCGAATAGTTTGACCATAAAGGTCGGAAGTATCCGCGAAAACATAGAAGGCGCCCTCAGGTTTGCGACAGCTAAGACCAGGGATGGCATTTATTCCCTCCACCATACGGGCTCGCCGCTTTGCAAACTCTGCTAGCATTTGCTGCGCAGGTTCCTGGGGGCCATTTAGGGCTGCTATAGCTGCCTGCTGGGCGATGGAATTCGGATTGGAGGTGGCATGGCTCTGTATGTTCGCCATAGCTTGAGCTAGTTCTCGCGGAGCAGCCGCGTAACCGATCCGCCAACCAGTCATGGCATACGTCTTGGATACCCCATTGATAAGAACAGTCAAGGCCTTTACTTCTGGGCCCAAGGAAGCAACACTGGTCATTACGATGCCATCATACAGCAGTTTCTCGTAGACTTCATCAGCTATTATTACGACACCTCGCGGTACCAAAACCTCCGCCAGCTGTTCCAGCTCGCGTCGGGAATAGACTGCACCTGTAGGGTTATTGGGGGTGTTGAGAAAAATGGCGCGGGTGCGCGGCGTAAGGCTCTCAGCTAAGGCCTCAGGAGTTAGCTTAAAACCGTTCTCCGCCCTGGTGGCAACTACCACCGGCGTGCCGCCGTTGAGCTTAATCATCTCGGTGTAACTGACCCAGTAGGGAGCAGGAACAATCACCTCATCGCCCTCATCAATTAGGGCCTGAAGAACGTTGTAGATGGAGTGTTTAGCGCCGTTGGAGACCACTACATCCGCTGCCTGGTATTCCAGCCCATTGTCCCGTTTTAGTTTGGCGCAGATTGCCTCCTTTAGCTCCGGCAGACCAGCAGCCGGGGTGTAACGGGTGAAACCTTTCTCTATAGCACTGATTCCAGCGGCTGCAATATGATCTGGGGTATTGAAATCCGGCTCTCCGACTGTAAAGGAAATGATATCGATACCTTGTTTTTTCATCTCCTTGGCTCGCGCATTCATGGCCAAGGTCGGGGACGCGCCAATCCCCTGAGCTCGACGAGCCAGTTTCATTTCACAACCTCCTCCCTTTCACCACATTATTTCAATGGCACTTGGAAAAACCGCAGGATGGACAAACCACACAACCGCTAGAGTGCTCAAGGTTGGACCCGCAGTCGGGACAGGTAATGGCAGCAGCCGTTTCGTTTTTCGCCGCCTCCAATTCATCCAACGCCAGAGGAACCTTCGCCCTCAGTTCTAGGTTCTTCTCCAGTGCTTTGCCAATGGCATCGGGGCAGGAGAGAACCTTAATCTCACCGTTGCGCCGCGATACAGTGGAGAGGCAACGAATGCCTTTCAGCTGGTCAATGATCGCTTCAGAGTCTACCCCGGACCGCAGTGCCAAGGAAACCAACCTGGCCGTGGCCTCTGACTGCGAGGGACAGCCCCCTGCTTTCCCTGTGCTTGTAAAAACCTCGCAGATCCCAGCTTCATCACTGTTCACCGTGATGTAGAGATTGCCACAGCCGGTCTTTACCTTTTCTGTGGTACCGGAGGTGATAGTGGGCCGCGGGCGCGGTGTAAGTCTCTGCCCGCCTCGGGTTGCCCTCTGCTTTTCCGAGCCCAGACTCAGGACCTGCTTCTCCCGGCTACGGTCTCGGTAAATAGTGACTCCCTTACAACCTAGCTTAGCTGCCAGGAGATACGCTTGCCGCACGTCCTCCACGGTAGCGTCATGCGGGAAGTTCACGGTCTTCGAGACAGCATTATCAGTATATTTCTGGAAAGCAGCCTGCATACGGATGTGCCATTCGGGGTCGATGTCATGGGCAGTGACAAAGATCCGTTTGACGTCAGCAGGAACCTCTTCTAGAGTACGAACGCTGCCCAGTCGGGCTAGCTTGCGCACAAGCTCAGGGCTATAGAACCCCTGGGCCTGTGCCCGTGCCACAAACAGTGGGTGCACCTCTGTGAGCTCCTCATCATTCAATACATGCCGCGTGTAGGCCAAAGCAAACAGGGGCTCGATCCCGCTGGAAGCTCCAGCAATGATAGAAATCGTACCGGTAGGTGCTATAGTCGTCAAAGTAGCATTGCGAAGCCGCCTCTGGCCAGCGTAAACACTTTTTTCCCAGTTAGGGAAGGTACCCCTCGTTAGCGCCAACTCCTCGGAAGCCTCCCGCGCCTGGTCACGGATGTAACGCATCAAGTTCTCAGCAAGTTGTACTGCGCCATCGCTATCGTAAGAAAGCCCCAGCTTAAGGAGGAGGTCGGCAAAACCCATGACCCCGAGACCAATCTTACGGTTGCCTTTGGTCATCCGTTCAATCTCTGGCAGCGGATAACGGTTGACATCAATTACGTTGTCCAGGAAATGCACTGCCAGCGTGGTTACTTCCCTAAGCCGTTCCCAGTCCACCTCCGGACCCTCACTTCCATCCCGTACCATGAGCCCCAGGTTAATGGATCCAAGATTGCAGCTCTCATAGGGAAGGAGCGGCTGCTCACCACAAGGATTTGTACTCTCAATATCTCCCAGTGCAGGAGTAGGGTTGTCACGATTGATACGGTCCAAGAAGACAATACCGGGCTCACCGCTGGCCCAGGCCGTATGGACAATGAGGTCGAAGACCTTACGAGCCGGTATACGTTTCACCTCTCCGCCGGTGCGCGGGTTAACCAGGGCATACTCTCGGTCTTCCACAACAGCCTGGATAAATTCTTCGCTGATGCCTACAGACAGATTAAAGTTGGTAAGGACGTTCTCCTGCTGTTTGGCAGTGATAAAATCCAATATGTCGGGGTGGTCTACCCGGAGTATGGCCATGTTGGCACCCCGCCGCGTCCCACCCTGTTTAACGGTTTCGGTGGCAACATCAAAAACTCGCATGAAAGACAGGGGGCCACTAGAGATACCCTTGGTAGAAAGCACCGTATCGTTCTGGGGGCGCACTCGGGAAAAAGAATAACCGGTGCCTCCCCCGCTCTTTTGAATCAAGGCCATGTTTTTAACAGCCTCGAAGATACTCTCCATAGAGTCTTCCACCGGTAGCACAAAGCAGGCCGCAAGCTGTCCCAACTCTCGGCCTGCATTCATGAGAGTAGGAGAGTTGGGGAGGAACTCCAACCTGGCCATCAGCTCATAGAACCGGGATGTGAGCTCCTCTACGTTAGCTGCAGGATCATAAAGACGGTCGGCACTTGCAACCGCCGCTGCTACCCGCTGTAACATCTCCTGCGGCGTTTCACATAAGTCGCCCTCTGGCGTCTTTTTCAGGTAGCGTCGCTCTAGTACTTTAAGGGCATTGGGGGTGAATTCAGGTTCGGTCCAAGTCATTACCAGTCACTCCTACAGGCCCACGATGCGGACGTAAACATCACGGAGGCGAGGGCCATCAAATTCACAAAAGAATACTCCCTGCCAACGTCCCAACAGGAGTTGGCCATCACGTATCAAGAGCGTCACCGAGGACCCTACCAGCGAGGCTTTAATATGCGCCGCACTGTTCCCTTCCGCGTGCTGATAATCAGCCAGGTAAGGGACTATACGGCTCAGGGTCGCATCCATGTCCGCCCTTACTGTCGGATCATCATTTTCGTTAACTGTAATCCCAGCGGTGGTGTGGGGTACGGTAACAAAACAGACCCCTTCACGGACGCCGCATTCCGCCACCAACCGATTAAGGTCTTGTGTTAATTCAATGAACTCGTTCTGGCTCCTGGAGTCAATCCTAATATGCTCTATCAATAGAGTCCCCTCCTGGGGCATAGTATTCCACGCTTGGGAAGGTTTTTCCTCCTCAAAAGAATCCGAACGGCCAACGAAAAAAGGACTCCCAGGAGAAACCCTGGAGTCCTTTTATTAGTTGCTATCCCTTACCCTACCAGAGCGTTCGGGTTTGCGTTGGCGGTAGTCCTGGGCTACATGAATACGGTTGATGGCCCGGCGCAGCGCAGCCATGATCTCGGCATGTTGTTTGCGATCCTGACGGCGCTTGAGCTCTGCCCGCGCTCGTCCCAAGGCAGCCTCAGCCCGCGCAAGGTCGATTTCCTCCGCCCGCTCTGCTGTTTCGGCAAGGATAATCACCTTATCAGGCATTGCTTGCATGAAGCCTTCGCTTACCGCAAGCTCCACAACGTCCTGACCAAGCTTTAGGATAACCGGTCCGGTTCCAAGAATGGTAAGGAGCGGTGCGTGCCCAGGAAGAATACCAAGGCTTCCAGTTACCCCGGGGGCAATGACTTGTTCTGCCTCACCGCTGTAGGCAACCTTATCAGGTGTAACCACATCCACTCTAACGGTTTTAGCCATGACTAGACCTTTCCTTCCTGAAATCGCTTAGCCTTTTCCACAGCTTCATCAATGGTACCTACCATGTAAAAAGCCTGCTCTGGAAGATCGTCATAGCGCCCATTAACAATTCCTTTGAAGCCACGAATAGTCTCGTGCAGCGGCACGTAGCGTCCAGGAATGCCTGTGAAGTTTTCAGCTACAAAGAAAGGCTGGGACAAGAAACGCTGCACCTTACGTGCACGGGCCACCACCAGCTTATCGTCTTCCGACAACTCTTCAACGCCTAAAATAGCAATAATGTCCTGCAGTTCTTTATAGCGTTGCAGAGTCTCCTGCACCGTGCGAGCCACTTGGTAGTGCTCTTCGCCTACCACCAGGGGACTAAGGATACGGGAAGTGGAGTCTAGCGGATCCACGGCTGGATAAATACCCTGCTCCACAATACGCCGCGAAAGCACCGTGGTAGCGTCCAAGTGGGAAAAGGTAGTTGCTGGGGCAGGGTCGGTAAGGTCGTCGGCCGGCACATACACCGCCTGGACCGAAGTGATAGAGCCCTTGCGCGTGGACGTGATGCGTTCTTGCAGTGAGCCCAACTCTGACGCCAATGTAGGCTGATAACCCACCGCCGCCGGCATACGGCCAAGCAGAGCAGATACCTCAGAACCTGCTTGAATAAAGCGGAAGATGTTATCAATAAAAAGCAGAACATCCTGACCCATAACGTCGCGGAAGTACTCCGCAATGGTGAGACCTGTCAGGGCTACCCTGAGACGTGCGCCTGGCGGCTCATTCATCTGCCCATACACCAGCACAGATTTATCCAAGACTCCAGAATTCTGCATCTCTAGCCACAGGTCATTACCCTCGCGCGTGCGCTCACCTACACCGGTAAAAACCGAGTAGCCCCCGTGCTCCATAGCCACATTGCGGATGAGTTCCATGATAATAACAGTCTTGCCTACCCCTGCACCACCAAAGAGCCCGATCTTGCCACCACGGGGATAGGGTGCCAGAAGATCAATGACCTTGATACCGGTCTCCAGAACGTCAGTGTATGTCTCCTGTTCTTCGAAAGCGGGCGCCTCCCGGTGAATGGGCCAGTACTCGCTGGCTGCAATAGGTCCCTTGTTGTCAATAGGTTCTCCCAGTACATTAAGCACTCTGCCGAGACACACCCGGCCCACGGGTACCTTGATGGGACCGCCGGTGTCCACGACCCGCATGCCACGAACCAAGCCCTCGGTAGGTGACATAGCTACACAGCGTGCCAGGCCCTGGCCCACGTGGTGCAGCACCTCGGCCACTACTTCCACAGGCTTGCCGTCGCTATCCTTACGGGTTGAATCTATAATCTTAACCGCCGTATAAAGGGGCGGCATCTCGCCTGCTGGGAACTGCACCTCTATAACTGGCCCAATAACACGGCGGACTCCTTCTTGAACTCCAACGCGCACACTCATTCCCCCTTGAAGCCGACCGCTTCATCAAGCGCGTCGGCCCCGGCAATGATTTCTGTAAGTTCTTCGGTAATAGCCGCCTGCCGGGCCCGGTTGAAGGACAAGGTTAAGCCTGATAGAAGTTCTTCGGCGTTATCGGCAGCAGCCTCCATGGCCGCTACGCGAGAGCCGTGTTCGGCTGTCTTAGCCTCTAAGATAATACGATAAACGTTTGTAATAAGGTAACGAGGAAGTAGTTCGTTCAAAACCTCCTCTTCCCCTGGCTCTAAGAAGTAGACACTTTCGTATTTCTTCGGACTGGCCATCTTCTCCCGTTCCACCGGCAGCACGCGCCGCACTACCGGTTTCTGGGTGACCACAGAGTAAAAACGGGTGTAAACGAAGTACACGGCATCGTAGCGGCCGGAAACAAAGTCAGCACTCACCCTGTCGACCAAAGGGCGTACGGAGTCGTGCGTTAACTGGTCCGGATAGCTGTCGTAGCTTCTCAATACCTTGTAGCCCAGGTGCCGGAAGAAATGCTCCGCCTTAGAACCGACTGTGATAACCTCAACCTCTGCCTCGTCCTGGTCCACCACAAACTGAGCCTCACGCAGGACATCGGCGTTATAGCCACCGCAGAGTCCCTGGTCGGAACTCAACACCACATAACAAGCCTTCTGAATGGGACGCTCACAAAAAAAGGGGTGCTTGAACTCACCGTGTTGAGTCTCTAAGTCTCGCAGCAACTCACGAATTTTCCGGGCATAAGGGCGTGCCTCCAGTAGCTGCCGCTGGGCCTTTTGCAGCTTGGCTGTCGCGATCATTTTCATCGCCCGGGTCATATGCTCAATGTTTTCCACTACCTTAATACGACGCTTGATATTGCTAAGACTCTGCACCGCCATCCCTCCTATGCCTTAAAACCACTAACGATAGCGGCACAGGCCTCTTCCAAAAGCCTCTCTAACTCAGTTGTGATTTTGCCTGTTTTCGCAATCTCAGCCAGGAGCTCAGGCTTATCAGCCTTAAGGGACCTCAGTAGCTCTTTCTCACAATTGCTCACGTCTTCTGCCGCCATGCCATCAAAGTACCCCCTGCCTGCCGCAAAAAGGACCACTACTTGGGCCTCTACGGGAAGGGGCTGGTACTGCGGCTGCTTTAGGATCTCCACCAGGCGTTCGCCACGATGCAATTTCGCCAGTGTTGCCTTATCCAGGTCAGAGCCAAACTTAGCAAAAGCCGCCAGTTCGCGGTATTGAGATAGATCCAGACGCAAACTGCCTGCTACCAGTTTCATAGCTTTAATCTGGGCATTGCCACCCACCCGGGAAACAGAAAGGCCTACATTAACAGCCGGACGTACACCAGCGAAGAAAAGATCTGTGTCCAAGTAGATCTGTCCGTCGGTTATAGAAATAACGTTAGTAGGGATATACGCCGAAACGTCACCGGCCTGTGTTTCTACGATCGGCAGGGCTGTTAGGGAGCCGCCGCCTAGTTCATCACTGAGTTTGGCTGCACGCTCCAACAGCCGGGAATGGAGGTAAAAGATGTCTCCTGGATAGGCCTCTCGGCCAGGCGGACGCCTCAGTAGAAGGGACATAGCCCGGTAAGCCACCGCGTGTTTCGAAAGATCATCGTACACCACCAGCGCGTGCTTGCCCTGGTACATAAACCATTCAGCAATGGCGCAGCCAGCATAGGGGGCTAGGTATTGCATGGTAGGAGAATCGCTGGCAGTAGCTGCCACCACCGCTAGGTATTCCAGGGCATTCCGAAGCATCCCGCGAAAACCCAATGGGCACCATGGCGTCAATAGCCTTGATCCCAGTTTGCAGCGGTTCACACACCGCACTGAAGCATAGTTTTGACAAGGGTCAACCCTCCCAAGGC
>JAAYHG010000093.1 GCA_012735455.1 Bacillota bacterium | reverse complement strand
TGACATTATCACAGAATAACGACACTGTGGCGCTTAGGCCCTTGACTCATTTCCTCTCACATGCTAGAATGGAGACACGGTCCAGCGGCCGCTTCAGTGGGCGGATAGCTCAGCGGGAGAGCACCTGCCTTACAAGCAGGGGGTCACAGGTTCGATCCCTGTTCCGCCCACCAAAAGAACATAGTAACGGCGAGGGTTTCAACCCCCGCCGTTTTTGTCTTGTTCTCTTCTAGCTCGAAGTTCTCCCCTTTTTCTCTCCCTAGCTTAGGTTACGTAACACGAGGCTGACAGATTGCCGTGTCGGCGGCACCTAGCATATAATGACAAGTTTTTCCAGAAAATAATGCTACAATAACCTTACCCTCGTGAACTGGCTGCAAAGTGCGGCCAAGTTGGGTAAGGAGGTTGGGCGCGGTGACCACTGGTAAGGAGGCGTTCATGCGCCTGTGCCCGTATCCGGGCAAGAACACGCCGGTGATCGAGAACATAGGAAGAAACTGGCGCCTGGATGGTAAAGGGATATTGCTCTTAGCAGCAGGTGCTTTCCTGGCTGGTCGGGCTAATCTGTTAGATGGGATGGCTCCCTTTGGGCCTGCCTTATTCACTGCGCTATTGTCGGAGCATGACTTTATTACAGCAATGGTAGGTTTATGGACAGTAATCGGCCTCGGTACGGTACTTGGTTTTAAGGGTACCCTGCCATATGCCGTTATGATGATAGGGATTGCTTTGCTCGAGCGGCGGGGGCGCGCTCCTTGGCTCCCGGTACGGCAGGCCTTTACCTTGGCTGTGGGTATCTTAATTGTACGGGGTTTCGTCACGCTCATTACCGGTGGGACTGCCTATGATCTTGGCTTGGTAATGTTTGAGGCTGTGCTGGCGGCGGTGACCACGATGATTTTTTCCCACGGCTTACCTGCAGTTTTGGGCCGGCGGGTTGGCACTGTACTCACCAATGAAGAGGTTATCTCCCTGGGCTTGGTGACGGCAGTGGCATTGGCTGGGACAGCGGGTTTGCCAGGAGGGTTCGTGGCCCCAGCTGCCGTCCTAAGCCGCTACTTAGTGCTTGTATTAGCTCTGGTAGGGGGCGGAGCCATGGGCGCTGCCATGGGCGTACTGGCTGCTACGGTTGGCATCGTCACCGGCTTCAGTTCACCGGAAGGCATCAGTATTCTAGGTTTTGCGGGACTTTTAGCTGGTCTCCTGCGCGAGGCGGGTAAGCCTGGGACAGCCTTGGGTTATTTCTTGGGTGATTTGGTTCTGACTCTCTATCTCTTACCCGAGAGTTTAGCCTTAGGCTACCTTTTGGCCCCTCTTGTGGCCATGGTGCTCTTTTGGTTTACACCGGGTATCTGGTTAAGTGAAATCTCAAGTTTGGTTCCCGGGACCCGAGAACAGCGTGTGCGCCAGCAGAGCTATGAGGGGCGGCTCCGGCAGGCAGCCAGTGAACGTCTAGCTGAATTTAGTCAGATTTTCCATGAACTATCAGTTTCATTTAAAGAGGTAGCCATAACAACAAAGACGAAGGAAGAGAGCCGCTTAAATACCCTCTTTGCCGCCCTTACCGCTAAAGTGTGCGAGAGCTGCAACCTTTACCGCAGCTGTTGGGAGACGGATTTCTACAAGACCTATCAAAGCATCTTTGATCTTCTGGCTTTGGCAGAGGCGCATGGAGGATTGGTGAAAGAGGATATTCCCTCCGGCATTCGCCACCGCTGTCAGCACTTGGATGAGCTCTTGGTTACTATAAATTACCTCTTTGATACTTATCGGATCAATATGCAATGGCAAAAACGCCTTGAAGAAGACCGTGAGGTTGTTTCGGCGCAGTTGGCCGGCATAGCCCAGGTGATGGATAATTTGGCCACAGAGCTTAAGATAGATGTCAAGGCATTAGATGGTGAAGCTCAGATTATTAAGGATGAGTTGGCACGACGTCAGATCAAGGCGGAAACTGTAGAAGTTTGGCAGAATCCCTCCGGCCAGCCGGAGGTGTACCTGGCTTCCCTTGACTGCCCAGGTGGCCGTGAGTGTGTGCCTTTGGTTGCAGCCATCTTGAGCCAAACCCTACGCCGCCCCATGCGTGGTCAGCCCCTCAGCTGCGCCTTAACCCGTACTGGACAGGAGTGCCGCCTTAAGGCCACGCTTGCCTCCAGCTTCCGTTTTGTTGCCGCAGGCTTTAGTCGGGCTAAGAAGGACGGGGAAGTCTCCGGGGACTCTTTTCAAGCTTTGGAGTTGCCAGATGGCCGACAGGCCCTAATTCTAAGTGATGGTATGGGTACCGGTCCCAAAGCCGCGCAAGAAAGCCGCGCTACAGTACGACTACTAGAAAAGTTGCTCGCGGCTGGTTTAGAAAAAGACCTGATTTTGCGTACTCTGAACTCCATACTGGCATTGCGCTCGCCAGAGGAACGTTTCGCCACCTTGGACCTGGCTTTGCTCGACCCTTATCAAGGGGAAGTGGAGTTTATCAAGGTGGGTTCTTGCCCGAGTTTTATCAAACGGGGCCGGACGGTGACAGTGATTAACCCTAGTGCGCCGCCTTTAGGCATCCTGCCGGCTGTGGCAGCTGCCGTTACCAGGAAGCGGCTGCGAGCAGGAGATATTTTGCTTATGGTAAGTGATGGTGTTCTGGAGGCGCGCGGGCACCGCACGCCAGGCCTGGATTGGCTGGTAGACTATTTGAGTCGCAGTGATGCCGAACCCGAAGAACTAGCCTCTATGGTTCTAGACTTGGCCGGTCGCCGCGCTGGCGGAGTGCCAGATGACATGACAGCGCTTGCAGTCAAGGTGGAACACGCTTAGAGGGTATTACGAGCGAAGATTAGTTGTAGCCCTTCGTCTAAGGGAGAACAACCCGAAGGCGAAGGGTTATTGTTTTGGCTGGATGACTAAGAGAAGGAAATACTAGCCATATAGGCGAATTGTAACTTGGACAGAGTATATAAGAGGTCCCTTTATTTGGAGTGAGTATTCTTGCTGAGTAAAGTGCGGCGCACTATTGAACGCTACGACCTATTCTCACCAGGAGATCTTGTGGTGGTGGCAGTATCCGGTGGGCCGGATTCTACGGCCCTGCTCTTGGCTTTGGCCGCCTTGGCGCCAGAACTGCAGGTAAGACTTGTAGTAGGTCACGTGAATCACATGTTTCGAGGTGCAGAGGCAGAGGCTGATGCCGAGTGGGTGGCTGGCTTGGCCGGGGAGCTTGGAATTCCTTTTTTCCGTGAGGATGCAAATGTCCCGGCTTTGATTCGCCGCACCGGAATGACAGTGGAACAGGCTGGCCGCGAGGCCCGCTACCGTTTTTATGCCCGTTTGGCCCTACAAACCGGGGCGACTAAAGTGGCTGTGGGGCAAACCAGGGATGACCAGGCGGAAACAGTGCTGATGCATCTGGTGCGCGGTGCTGGTCTCACCGGTATCGCTGCTATCCGCCCGAAGCGAAAGGTGGACTACGGTTGGGTGGTTAGGCCCCTGTTGGAAGTTACGCGCTCCGAAACGGAGGCCTATTGTGCCGCTGCAGGACTCACTCCGCGCCACGATCCCTACAACGATAATCCTGCATACCTAAGAAATCGTATTCGCCACCAGTTGCTCCCTTGGCTCAAAGCTAATGCCAATGGCAACATCAAGGCGGCTCTAGCCCAGGCAGCAGACATTTGGCAGGTGGAGGACGATTACTTGGCCGCCGCAACTGAGGCAGCATACCGGGGGACGGCCCTTAGAAAAGGAGCGGCCGTGGAGCTTAGCGTGAGCAAACTCGCAGAGCAACCGCTGGCCTTGCGTCGCCGCTTGGTGCGTCTAGCCTTCAGTCAGGTGGCTGCTACTTTTGGGGATACGCGAGATCTCGGTTATGAACATACAGAATGCGTCTTGGCTCTAATGGCGAAAACAGCAGGGACGTCAGTAGATCTTCCCCGCGGGGTTTCCGCGGAGCGGCTCTACAGCAGCATTCGCTTGGCTCGCAGGGTCAAAAAAGAAAAGGTGGTATCCTTTTCCTATGAATTGGCTGTACCGGGTACAACACTTATTCCCGAGTTAGGGTATGTTGTAATTACTTGGCTAGCGGAAGATCAGCGTCCTGCTGAACCGACAGGGGATCTTGTTGCACAGGCGCTGTTTGACTACGATCGCACGGGACCGGACCTGTATGCCCGTATTCGTCGCCCTGGCGATTGGTTTTATCCTAGTGGGTTGGGAGGGAGAAAGAAACTCAGTGATTATTTCATTGATGAAAAAATACCGCGCCACGAACGCGAGCGTACCCTCATTATTGGCACGGCGCAGGCTGTTGTTTGGGTTGTAGGTAGGCGAACAGATGAGCGCTTTGTCATCACAGGTGATACCAAGAATAAGATTGCTGTAGAGGTAAGGAGACTTACAACAGCAGATACTGAGAAAGGGGATACTGATGAGCGAGATTACTGAAGTACTAGTGGACGAAGCAACTCTTAAAGCGCGGATCAAAGAAATGGGCGAGGCCATCACCAAAGATTATGAGGGTAAGACGCTTCTTTTGGTAGGGGTGCTGAAAGGTGCGGTTATATTCCTGAGCGAGTTGGCGCAAAGAATCAAACTGCCTGCTACCTTCGACTTCATGGCTGTTTCCAGCTATGGTTCTTCCACTGAGTCTTCCGGGGTAGTGCGCATCCTGAAGGACCTGGAGGAAAGCTTAGAGGGACGCCATGTACTGATAGTGGAGGACATTATCGACACAGGGCTGACGCTGGATTACCTTTACCGGCACCTTAAGAGCCGACATCCGGCTAGCCTGAACATTTGTACACTGCTTGACAAGCCCTCCCGCCGTAAGGTCAATGTTCCGGTAAAGGACATTGGTTTCGAAATCCCTGACCGCTTTGTCGTGGGGTATGGTCTAGACTACAACGAGATGTACCGGAACCTTCCTTACATTGCGGTGGTTAGGCCCTAGGAAAAAGTTTGCTTTGTTGCTCCAGATGGAAAAGTGTGATACAATTAGCTAGTATCCCTGTCGGGAGCTAGACTCAAGCTAGGTGTGGGTTTTGTAAGTGTCTGGTGGCCTATTGAGAGGAGGGCCAGGTTTTGAATCGTGTTTTCCGCAGCATGAGCCTCTACCTGCTGCTAATCATCATTGCTCTATCCATCATAAACTACTTTTCCACTACTGCTCCACAGGAAAAGGAGTTTAACTATACCCAGTTTATAAACCATCTGGAAAAGGGCGAGGTGGAAGCAGTAACCATCTCCAATACAAGAGTCTCCGGGGTGCTTAAGGACGGCACCCTATTCACCATGCCCTTTTTGGGTGATACGGCGCGATTAGAAGAAAAGCTGGAACAGAACCAGGTGGAGATTTCCTATAAACCAGTGCAGGGGCCGCCGTGGTGGTCCACGCTGTTCTCCACCCTCTTACCCATACTACTCCTCATCGGCGTATGGGTGTTTATCATGCAGCAAACTCAGGGCGGCGGAAACCGGGTAATGTCCTTCGGCCGCAGCCGGGCTCGCCTCTACAACGTTGATGACAAAAACCGTGTCACCTTTGCCGATGTAGCCGGGGCGGACGAGGCAAAAGAGGAGTTGCAGGAAATTGTACAGTTCCTTAAAGAACCCAAGAAGTTCATTGACTTGGGAGCACGCATTCCCAAAGGCGTTCTTTTGGTCGGCCCCCCAGGTACGGGTAAGACCTTACTTGCTAAAGCCGTGGCTGGGGAGGCTGGGGTGCCTTTCTTCAGCATCAGTGGTTCGGATTTTGTTGAGATGTTCGTGGGTGTGGGTGCTGCCCGCGTAAGAGACCTGTTTGAGCAGGCCAAGAAGAACACGCCCTGCCTGGTGTTCATAGACGAGATAGATGCTGTCGGCCGTCAGCGGGGCGCAGGTTTAGGCGGCGGGCACGATGAGCGTGAGCAAACCTTGAACCAACTGCTGGTAGAAATGGACGGCTTTGGGGTGAACGAAGGCGTCATTATCATGGCGGCTACCAACCGTCCAGATGTCCTGGACCCGGCTTTGCTAAGACCAGGGCGTTTTGACCGTCAGGTGGTTATTGACCAGCCAGACGTAGTGGGGCGTGAGGCTATTCTTAGAGTACTTGCCCGGAACAAGCCTATCGATAAGGAAGCTGATCTGGCTGTCTTGGCACGTCGTACGCCAGGCTTCACCGGGGCTGATCTGGCGAATATGCTAAATGAAGCTGCTATCTTGGCAGCAAGAAAAAACAAGCGCAGTATTGGCATGGAAGAGTTGGAAGAAGCTATTGATCGGGTGATCGCTGGACCGGAACGCAGAAGCCGTGTCATAAGTGAGCGCGAGAAGCGCTTGGTGGCTTACCACGAGGCGGGGCACGCAGTGTTGGGCTACCTTTTGCCCCACACGGACCCGGTACACAAGGTTTCCATCATTCCCAGGGGACGGGCCGGCGGTTACACCTTGAGCCTTCCCAAAGAGGATCGCTACTACCTCACTCGATCCGAGCTCTTTGACCGTATTACCCAACTACTGGGTGGGCGTGTTGCCGAGGAGTTGGTGCTCAAAGAGATCAGCACCGGGGCGCAAAACGACCTGGAGCGGGCTACCAATTTGGTGCGCAAGATGATTACTGAGTATGGCATGAGCGAAGAGCTTGGGCCCCTCACCTTTGGACACAAGCAGGAGGAGGTCTTCCTCGGCCGTGACATCTCTCGGGATCGCAACTACAGCGAGGAAGTGGCCTCAGCCATAGACCGTGAGGTCCGGCGCTTCGTGGATATCTGTTACAATAAGGCGGCCAAACTTTTGTCCGAGAACCGGGCGAAGCTCGACCGGGTAGCGGAAGTGCTTTTAGAAAAAGAGACACTGGAGGCAGAAGAATTCACTGCTTTGATGAAAGAGATGGAACAGCAGGCTGCCAAACCAGCTGAGCTGCGCATTTCCTTTCCTCCTGCCCCCCAGCAGGTATAGGAGACGAAACTCGCAGGAAAGAGGGTCGAGACAAGATGGACTTCAATCTCTCGCCGGGACTCAGTGCTGAATTAACAAGAGAGGTTACCCCGGAATATACAGCGGCTCACCTGGGTAGCGGTGGCGTGGAGGTGCTGGCAACCCCTATGATGATCGCCCTTATGGAAGGGGCTGCTCGCAACGCTGTCCAGCCCAGCTTACCCGAAGGTTGGACCACCGTGGGGACTGTGGTAAACATTCGACATCTGGCTCCCACCCCCGTGGGTATGACGGTTACGGCTAGGGCTAAGCTGAACGAGGTGGATGGGCGGCGCCTGGTGTTTGCCGTGGAGGTTTATGATGAGGTAAAAAAGGTAGGCGAGGGCATGCACGAACGCTTCATCATTAATACCGAACGCTTTCATAGTAAACTAGAGGCGAAGGAGAAATAGCCAGGTGAACAGCGGAGGGCTGCTGCTTGCCCTAGATGTAGGTAATACGCATATAACGGCCGGGGTATTTCGCGGCAGCGAACTCTTGGCGCGATGGCGATTGGGTACTGACCGGGCCCGCACTGAGGATGAGTACGGGGTCTTTTTGCGCCAACTGTTTGAAGTGGATGCTCTTACTCCAGAAGAGGTACTGGGCGTAGTGGTGGCATCGGTGGTGCCGCCCCTGTCCGGAGTCTTAGAAAAACTCGCGGTGCGTTACTTCAATAAGAAACCACTCATGGTGCGGCCGGATACAGATACAGGTATCAGGGTCCTCTATGATAATCCTCGCGAGGTAGGCGCTGACCGTATTGTGAACGCCCTGGCAGCTTATACCCTTTACGGGGGCCCTTGTATTGTAGTTGATTTTGGTACAGCAACCACCTTTGATGTGATTTCCAGGACAGGTGAGTACTTGGGTGGTGCCATCTCTCCCGGTATACTTACCTCCACTGAAGCGCTGTTCCACAAGGCGGCGAAGCTGCCTCGTATTGAATTAATAGATCCAGGTAGTGCCATCGGCAAGAACACCATTTCCAGTATGCAGGCCGGGATTGTCTATGGCTTTGCCGGGCAGGTGGATGCTTTGGTGAAGCACATCCGCCGCGAACTAGGAGAGAACGCGACTGTTATCGCCACGGGCGGTCTTGCGTCCATGGTGGCACCACATGCCGAGACCATACAGAAGGTGGATGTGGACCTTACACTAACTGGCCTTAGGCTAATTTACGAGCGCCACCAGGGAATCCAGGGAATCGGACAAGAGAAATAGCAGCCCAGGCGCGGGGACCGCTCTC
This sequence comes from Bacillota bacterium, assembly GCA_012735455.1. Lineage (GTDB taxonomy): Bacteria > Bacillota > DTU030 > DUMP01 > DUMP01 > JAAYHG01. The sequence goes on along the minus strand of JAAYHG010000093.1, from coordinate 3,959 downwards.
AGGAGCGGTCTTAGCTTCATATGCTGAAGGAGGACTGTGGTTGCGTTTAGCTAACCTGGAGTTGGCCAACCCGGTGGTATTGGCACCCATGGCCGGGGTAACGGACCGCGCTTTCCGTACCCTGGCGTGGGAGCAGGGTTGTGCCTTAGCCTACACAGAGATGATTAGTGCGCAGGGTTTGGTTTATGGGAGCGAACAGACCTGGGAGCTGGCGGTGCCGGCCCCTGGTGAAGGCCCTCTTGTCATTCAGCTGTTCGGTTCCAAACCGGAGGTCATGGCTGAGGCCGCACAGAAGGTAGCTACACTTCACCCTGTGGCTATTGATGTTAACATGGGCTGTCCAGTAGCCAAGGTGGTGCGGAGCGGTGAGGGCTCAGCCCTGCTTACTGCGCCAGAGCGTGCAGAAGCAATTGTGGCCGCTATGACGGCCGCTGTAAACGTTCCCATCACCGCTAAGATCCGCGCTGGTTGGGATCATGAGCACATAAATGCCGTACCCTTAGCCAAACGTTTGGTTGGGGCCGGTGCCCAATTAATCGCTGTCCATGGTCGTACCCGCAGCCAATTCTACAGCGGCCGGGCGGATTGGAGTATTATCCGGGCAGTCAAGGAAGCCGTTGCTGTGCCGGTGGTGGGCAGCGGAGATATTTTTACACCGGAAGATGCGCTACGGATGTTGGCGGAGACAGGTTGTGATGCGGTGATGTTAGGCCGTGGCGCCTTGGGGAACCCATGGCTCGTAGGCCGCACGGTGCAGAAAGTTGTTAGCGGAAAGGACCTACCGCAGCCAACTATCAAGGAGCGTTTGTCGCTTGCCCTACGCCATCTACGGCTGGTTATTGCTGAGAAGGGTGAGCAGCGCGGTGTTAGAGAGATGCGCAAGCATTTGGCTTGGTACCTGAAGGGCCTGCCAGGAGCAGCGCGCATGCGTACCGCTATTATGGCGGCCACCACTGAGGGAGAGGTAAGGGAGCTTGTTGCCGCCTTTGAGAAAAGCCTAGCGGAAAGGAGCTGACGTTAATGAACCTGCTTGCGTTACCGGTTGGGAATGGGGTTTTCCCACGCCCCGGGGGAAGTATCCAGGGGATGTTCCTGGATGATTTTTCTCTGCTAACCCTAGGCCGGTTAGGGACAAACGCGCCAGCCTTTCTGGTGCCACTAACCTCAGGAGGACGGGCGCTATATCCTGCTGGTATGATGGTGCAAATTGAAGGCTTGAGCCAGGTACAGGCCGTTGATGCTTCCACCTGGCGCAAGAGTACTGTTATGGTGGCGCGTCTAAGGGGTTTAGCCCATGCCCGTGCCAGGCGTTTTGTTGTGGAACGCCGCTCTATTGTTGCCCAAGGTGTGGAGGAATTGAATCTGGCACAACTCCGTGAACGAGGGCAACCGGTGATCTCCGGTGCTGGGTGGCAACCGCTGGGTGGTTACACTGAGCCTCGTTCTACCAAGGACATCAGCATCACCATCTATGGTGGTGATTATGAAGGTAACCCCGTGGCGATACAGGGGCAGGTAGGGGGACTGGTGACAGCTGAGCAGGCCCATACCTTAGAGCACGCCATAATCCGTGTCTTGCAGGAGTGTGGTGTTTGTACCACAAAGAACCTGGCCTGGTCCGTAAAGGCAGAAGCTGAGGAATTAAAGGAATCCATCCAATGGGGATTGCAGTTTAGGCTGCCAGAGATCCTCGGACAAACAAGCAGTGGCCAATGTGGTAACCCCATGACTAATCTGGCACACTTTTACCTAGGGCAGGAATTGGCCCGTTTTCTTGGCGAGGGGCGTACCCTTCCGGCCGCGTTGGAGCGAGCCCGCAGCCGCACCTTTTCCCGCCTGGCCCGGGATTTGGATTTGGGTAGCCAACCGGAAGCCTTCACCCTACGGAGCTTAAAAAAAGGCATGCTTCACGATGATAGTGAGCCCTTGCAGCGTACTCTGCGTCAGGTACTGCAGCGTTTTCCCCTGGATCCGTGGAGTTAAGGCCCTCCGGAGCGACTCTTGCCGGACTCATCCCTAGGGTGGGTCCTTTTTGCCGCCAGTAGATATAAAGAAAGGGGGGATCCGTGCCGATGAAAATACCGGAGACAGTTTTGGAGTGTATTAGGGTTCTCTGGGAGGCAGGCTACCCTAGCTACTTAGTGGGAGGATCCGTGCGGGATCTTCTCCTAGATAGGGAACCGGAGGACTATGACATAGCTACGGTCGCGACTCCAGAGCAGGTGACTGCGCTGTTTCCCCGGGTAATCCCTACCGGTGTTGAGTTTGGTACAGTAACAGTGGTGCTGGATCGCCCCTTAGAGGTGACCACCTTGCGCAGCGATGGTGCGTATCGGGATGGGCGTCATCCCAGCAGTGTGAAGTTTGGCTGCAGTGTGGAAGAAGACCTGGCTCGTCGTGACTTTACGGTGAACGCAATGGCCTTGAACCCCTTAACAGGTACGCTGGTAGACCCCTGGGGCGGGCGCTTGGATCTGAGTAACAAGATCCTCCGAGCAGTGGGTGAGCCACAGGAACGCTTCCGCGAGGATGGTCTGCGCTTGTTGCGCGCAGCTCGTTTTGTTTCCCAGCTTGGCTTTCAGATTGAGGAAAAGACTCTTCAGGCCCTCATGCAAGAGGCCGGCCGCTTACAGGGGGTAGCCCGGGAACGAAGGGGCCATGAGTTTTCCCTGCTGCTTGTTGGCCCCAATGTTCGCGCAGCCTTGGAACTGCTTGTAGACACAGGCCTTATGGCAAGCCTAATTCCTGAGCTAATGGAGGGAAAAGGCCTAAAGCAGGGGCGGTTGCATCCCGATGATGTTCTCGGCCACAACATTAGGACCTGTTCCCTTACCCCGCCAGACCTCAAGCTGAGATTGGCCGGATTACTGCACGATGTAGGCAAATATCAGGGATGGACTGAGGGGCCGTACGGCCGCTACTTTCCGGGCCATGCTACTCGTTCTGCAGCCCTGATCCCGGAAATTCTCAGCCGCCTGTGTTTTAAGAAAAGGTTAATTAGAACGGTAACCCTCCTTGTGGCCAACCATATGTTTTTCTGGCGTGCAGAGATGGGATTGGCACCGGTGCGTAGGTTGGCGGCTCGTGTGGGCTGGCTAGAATTCGACAACGTTATTACCCTTATTGCGGCAGATCGCATGTCCATCTGGGGGGATCCACAGGCGGCCGGATTGAACGAACTGTATGAGGCTGCAGCCGCCGTAAAGAAAGAACACCCACCGTTAACGGCCAGGGAGCTGGCCCTTACTAGCGGTGAGATGATGTCCGCACTTAACCTCACCCCTGGTCCAGCAGTGGGAGCACTGCGGCAGGAATTGTTGGAGCAGGTCTGGGAAAACCCGGACCTCAACACCCGTCAAGAGCTCTTAGTCCGTGCCCGCAGGCTCCAATCACAAGAACCCTCCCTTTTTTCTGGGAGTTCAGTGCTATACAGACATGAAGCGACAAAAAACGACAACTAGGAATGGTATTATTACCCTATAGAGTAAAGGATTGGTTGACAGGAAATCCTGTTTGGCGACAATTTAATTCAAAATCCAGCGTTTCAAGGTAAACCCAGCCGAAAGGTGGGGGCACAAAGCCATGGGTCTACGGCGCGCCGCTATGATCGCCAGGCTTCCGCTGACTAGCCAATGTAGGATTACACGGACTTCTCTGCTATGTTAGGGAAGGCGGCTGAATTGCAGGCGGCAATTTCAGCTGCCTCTTTATGTTTGTCGTTCTAATGAGAGGAGAGGATATGCATGAAAATCAGGTGGCCGCGCATTAGGATTAAACTACCTAGTCTGCGGCGCGCACCCAAGCGGCAAGGTTTAAGGCGTGGGGCAAGCCTTGTGACGCGGATTCTACTGGGGTACTTTTGTCTTATCCTTATCATGCTGGCAATTGGTGGCTACTGCTACTGGAGTATGCAGCAGGTTATAGCGAATTATGAGCATATCTCCGCGCATGCTCAACCC
>JAAYHG010000092.1 GCA_012735455.1 Bacillota bacterium | reverse complement strand
CTGTACAACGATGACCAACATCAGTGTGAATGCGGTAAGCAAAATCGATCGGGCAAGAACCTGCCGGTAGGTCAATAACGTCCCCCTTGGGTGTAAATACAAAGACCTCGTCGGAAAACAGGTCTATCTTAAGGGTTTCCATAAATTCACGGGCATCTTTGAGATCGTGCTGCCACTCCAAGAGCTGTCTTAACCAGACCAGCTTCTGGTCAAACTCATCTGCGGTTTTGGTACCCTCTTTATAGCGCCAATGGGCAGCAATACCATATTCGGCGGTGCGATGCATGTCCCAAGTGCGAATTTGGATCTCCAAAGGTTCTCCCTGGGGACCGATCACGGTGGTATGCAAGGACTGGTACATATTGATCTTAGGCATGGCGATATAGTCCTTAAACCGCCCTGGTACCGGCTTCCATAGGGTGTGGACCACACCCAATACCCCGTAACAGTCCTTGATGCTGTCAACAATAACCCTTACCGCTGTTAGGTCATAAATCTCGTTGAAGCTCTTATTCTGTTTCAACATCTTGTGATAAATGCTGTAAAAGTGCTTGGGACGTCCCTGAATCTCAGCCTTAATATCCAGCTCCGCCAGTTTCACCTGCAAGGCAGCAATCACATTGTTGATATAAGATTCCCTCTCCTGGCGCTTCTTAGCAACCCTTTCCACCAATTCATAATACTTTTCTGGATCTAGATAACGAAGGGCAGTGTCTTCCAATTCCCACTTAATCCGAAAAATCCCGAGGCGATGGGCAAGCGGCGCATATATCTCCAGGGTTTCGTTGGCAATTTCCTTCTGCTTGCGCCCCGGCAGGTACTTTAGTGTCCGCATGTTGTGCAGACGATCCGCCAATTTAATTAGAATGACCCGGATATCCTTGGCCATGGCAAAGAACATCTTGCGTAGATTTTCAACCTGCTGTTCCTCTTTTGACTTATACTCTATTCGACTCAGCTTCGTAACACCGTCCACCAGTCGGGCTATCTCGCTGCCAAAGTCTTCCTCGATATCAGCTAGAGTAAATTGTGTGTCTTCTACCACATCGTGAAGCAAACTGGCCGCAATGGTAATGATATCAAGCTCAAGCTCCGCTAGAACATAAGCTACCCCTAGAGGGTGCTGAATGTAGGGATCACCCGAGATACGAAACTGCCCCGCATGGGCCTTCTCAGCAAAAAGGTAGGCCCGGGTGACCAATGCCTGATCGAACGTAGGGATATATGTCTCTATTCTCTTAAGCAGGCTTTTTAGATCCACACCCTGCCCCTCTTTCTCTCTTGACGTATGGCTGATACGCCCAGGAATCAACACTAGTCTAATTGCTCTAAGTCTAACATATCACGCGCTTATTTGTCATCTCACGCGACTTGAGCCACATCCGTCCAAAGACTGCGGCCAAAACAGGCGCCGGGCTCTGCTCGAGGAAATCCAAGAAACTCAGCGACTGTATCCTCTTCTTTTCTAGCTGCCGAAAACGACGCGAAGCCAGCAGGCTAATCTTGTGCCCGGCAGTCCATGGTTTCACGATAAAGTTGATCGTTTCGCTAGAATATCTTTCTTTGCCCACTAGGCCGAGCTCTTCCAGAATCAATAGACCGTTTCGCAGTGCCTCCGATCTAGCAGGCATTACCATTTTCGTTAGACCCACGCTGGATATTCCGCCTTCGCCCGCACTCTTAATTCGAAGATAAAGCCTTGCCAGGAACTCCCAGTCGGGAAAGGACGCCTGTACCGCCTCTCGCCGCGCTGTGAGTTCTTTCTCCCCAAACACTAGGTAGACTGACCCGGAAGGAGAAAGACCTCTTAACAACTCTGGCACCAGGGCTGGGTCCAGCGGCGGCTCACCTAAAATAACAAGCTCTTGGCTTGATACAGAGTTGGTGGAATCAGCAACATTCATATTGCGAAGGTCCACTACTACAGGAGCTTTATCCTCCGGTGCGTAACAAGAAAGCTTAATGGCTCGTTCTGGGGTGCGCACGTCTCGCACTTTGAGCTCTACCCTTTCTTCTCCTTGCCACTCCTGCTTAAAAGGGTGAAAAGCAATGTCCAAGGCCTTTCCTGCCAGCTCAGGGACAAGTTTACCAAGTCCAAAACCAATACCTCCCATACGGGTGGAACCCTGAACGAGGTCAAGCCGCAGGTGATCTTGGGTTTGCCCTACAGCACGCACTGACTTCACATTAAGTCCCCGCGCCAGAAGCACAGGCTCTGGATTAGCCCGCCCGAACGGAGCCAAGAGGGTAAGTTCTGTCACCACTTCAGGGGTAAGATCGGCCAAAGCAACCTCGGCGTCAATTCTTTGGCACGGTATCAGGTCCTCAGGGGTAAGCTCAGCAGCGGCTATGGTTAAGAAGCGTTCTTTAAAAGCAGGTAGATTTTCCCGCCGCAAGGAAAAACCTGCCGCAAGGGGATGGCCACCGTAAGTAAGCAGGTACCTGTCTGCCTTTTGCAGACCGTCATACAAGGAAAAAGCCGGGGTGCTCCGTCCTGAGCCCT
>JAAYHG010000091.1 GCA_012735455.1 Bacillota bacterium | reverse complement strand
GTACTGGTGCCCATGGCCGATGGAGGAGAGGGTACGACAGAGGCTTTGGTACGGGCTACAAACGGCACGCTGAAGACGGTTACTGTTACCGGTCCTTTAGGCGAGGCGGTAACGGCTAGTTTCGGTATCTTAGGGGACGGAAAGACCGGGGTTTTGGAAATGGCCGCCGCAGCAGGGCTTTACCTTGTGCCGGATGAGCAGCGCGATCCTCGCGTTACTACCACCTATGGGGTAGGGGAACTCATCCGCGCCGCATTGGATGCAGGTTGCCAGCGCTTGGTGATAGGCATTGGCGGGAGTGCCACCAATGATGGAGGGGTTGGCATGGCTCAAGCCCTGGGTGGTCACTTCTTAGCCGCTGATGGTAGGGAAATTGGCTGGGGCGGTGGTAGTCTAGTCCATCTGAAGCGCATTGACCTCAAAGACCTCGACCCGCGGCTTGGCCAAGTAGAGATCAAGGTGGCGTGCGACGTGGATAATCCCCTCTGTGGCCCGCGCGGTGCAGCCGCAATCTATGGACCACAGAAAGGTGCTACCCCAGAGATGGTTGCGGAACTGGACACCAATTTGGCCCACCTAGCACAGGTGATCCTAAACGACCTGGGTATGGATGTCCTTGACATTCCGGGAGCAGGGGCGGCCGGTGGCCTTGGTGCTGGGCTGATTGCGTATTTCGGTGCCACCCTGATGCCGGGGGTGGACATGGTGATCGAGGCGGTGGGCCTCAGGGAACGCATGTGCGGCGCTAGTCTGGTGCTTACTGGCGAGGGTAAGATTGACGCTCAGACAGCTTTTGGCAAGACACCTGCTGGTGTGGCGCGTGTAGCCAAGGAGGCGGGAGTTCCGGTGCTAGCTATTGCCGGTGGCATCGGTGACGATGCCGCGGGCGTTTATAATTGCGGTATAGATGCACTGTACCCGCTTACACCGTACCCGCTTTCACTGAACGAGGCCATGCTACGCGGCAGAGAGCTTCTCAGCATGGCTACAGAACGGGCGTTGCGATTGATTGACGTTGGTAAAGGGATGCGTCAGCATCAGTAGTGGTAGACCACCCCATAGCCTCCCCTTGGGTATGCCCGGATGATATTTCCGTTAGGGCACGCGAAGGAACAGGCTAGACATTCAATGCAGCGGGTGTAGTTGGCGGTAAGACGGTTGTCTTGGAGAGATTGTTTTTTGCCATGGTAAGTGCTGCGGCAAACCCGGCTGGGCCTGCACCCACCACTACAGCGTCGAATTGAACGGCCATTCCCTGCACCTCCCAGTCTAGTTTGACTAGGTTCAAGCTGTCTCATCCTGCAAGGGAAAAAAAGCGCTTACACCCAGGAAGTTGGATGTAAGCGCTTTTGTTTTCTTGTCCTAACAGTTAGTTGGGTCCAAACTTGTGCCTGTCCAAGCCGAGGCGCTTAAGGGCCATGGCCAGGGGCAGCGCTATGATGAGGCTTCCTATGGCCTGGAACCCGTTACCGGGAAGCTCCACCAAAGCAGCCGGCAAGCCGTAGAGGAAGATCTCTGCTATAAAGTATCCGATGGCCATGACTAGACCACCCAGTAGCATGCCTAGCAGCGCAGGGCCTGTGGCGCCGGAGTCCTTGAACCTGTGGTGAGCGACAGATCCCGCAACCAGACCCTCGACGCCTTTAATGAAGAAGGTGAATGGTGCCCAGTGCGGGTAGCCACCTAGAACGTCGGCCAGAGAGGAGCCCACGCTGCCGGCCCAGAACCCACTTTTGGGACCCCATAGCAGGGCGGCAGCAAATATAAATGTGTCGCCCAAATTGATGAAACCGTTGGTGGCTGGGACCGGGAGTTTAAAGGCACTGGTAGCTATGGTGACCAAAGCGGTAAAAAGGGCCGTAAAGGCGAAATGGTGAATCGGGCTGTGTCCCTCTTTCATGACTGCCAATACCTCCTCGTCGTGGTAGTTACTCGCTCCAAACCACGCACCCGGAAAGTCCTTCTCCATCCAGATAGGCGTCGAAGAGGCCTGTGAAGACCTTTACAGCGGGATGCCCGGATGTTTCTGCCGGGTGGGACGCAAACCAATGGTTGTTAATCATGTTGCTTTCTACGGTATCGAATACAGGTAGATAAAGGATGCCGCTTGCCTCCAGGTCGGCAAAAAAGTGGGTTCCGTAGGAAAGCTCAGGTGTAAAATTGGCATGGCTGATTCCCACTTCAACCAAGAGACCAGTATTGGAGATTTCACTGTAGTTCACCGGTACACCCAGGTCGGGACTAGAGGAGCCCCAGCGGCCTGGTCCCACAAGGATGTAACGCTCGTTCTCCAACCTGCGATTGATCCGTCCTACCTCTTGGGCTACGGCCCTCTTGTCGCCACTTATACGGTACAATTCTGGGTCTACGTAGACCAAGTGTCTGACACCCACCAGGGTACCGTTGGTTAACATCCGGTCACCATTGAGGAGGATGCGCTCACGCGGGATGTTAGGCGGAATGTGTACGGAGCGGTACTCCTCGTAGCTGGATAGGGGCCGTACTTGGACCAGTGTGAAAGCCTTGTTTTCTGGTTCAAAGGTGAACTCAATGTCAACAGGAAGCCCCATCTCCTCTTCAAGGGTGATGAAAAGGGTGCGGACCAGGTTAAAGAATTCGGGGTAGAAACGAGGGAAGTTTTGAAAGGTGAAAACCACTTTATCCCCAATGCCCGGAGCGGGGCGAAAAGGGCCAAGATCTCGGATCTCGTTTAAGCCTGCCAGGTAGAGCTGCGCGTAACGACTCAAGTTAGGGT
>JAAYHG010000090.1 GCA_012735455.1 Bacillota bacterium | reverse complement strand
CCTTTACACTGCATGAACTACTCAAGGAACCTTCCTTCCGTTTTCCCAACTTCATGGATACCGGTCTGCCTGGCCATATTCCTGGTGATCCTTCGGGAGCGGTGCCGGTAGAACCCATGATCGCTCATAGGAGTTTTTCTGCCCACACAAAAGAAGAAATTATGAATGACAGAAACTTTGACAGCACAAATGGTAACCATCTCCTGTTTGGACAGCGGGCGGTGACCCAGCAGAATAACGCCCGTTTTGCCAAATACATAATCAGAGTGGAAGTGCTCACCGATGAGATTTTGAAATGGGACAAGCCTAAAGCTGTTCCGCCACCAGGTGAGGTATCGGTGGGGACTCTGGTGGAGCTTTACAGCCCCCTTGGCGATGAAGACAAGGTTTACTACACTCTGGACGGCAGCGATCCGACCATAAAGAGTCCCATGTACAATTGGGTTGCCAGTCGCTGGTGGTCATCTCGCGGCACAGAGAACCTGGCCGCTATTAACCGCCCCATTGAAATTACTGAAGATACAATCATCAAGGCGGTAACAATCGGACCGGGCAAGGCAGACAGCGATGTTGCTGTCTTTAGGTATAAGGTAATAGACGGCAAGAAGAGCACGGTGGAACCCTTTACTGACATTCAGGGTCATTGGGCTCAACACAATATAATTCAATTGTTTAAACTCGGCGCGATTAGTGGTAACCCTGATGGCACCTTCAAACCCGACCATAAGATTACGCGGGCTGAATACGTTACCATGTTGGTGAAGACTTTTCAGATGGAAAAGCGGGCAGGAAGGGTCTTCGCTGACACCGCATCACACTGGGCGAGAGACTATATCGCCACGGCGGTAGCCAGCGGTATTGCCAGCGGATATGATGACAACACTTTTGCTCCTAATGATGCCCTTACCCGCGAGCAGATGGCAGTCATGCTTGTTAAAGCTGCCCAATTGCCGCCGTTGTCAGACAGCAGGCCTGAGTTTACCGACAGCGGCAGCATCTCTGCTTGGGCTGTTGACTCTATGGTGGCAGCTGTGCAGAATGGGATCCTCAGCGGCTACCCCGATAACACTATCCGCCCCAAGGGCAACGCGACCAGGGCTGAGGCTGTCACAGTTATTCTCAACGCATTACGTTAGCCATGGTACGCGTAATCCATTATGTAAGGTCTAAATGGGCAGGCTTGAATCGCCATTATAGTAAGCCCAGCGTGGCGTGGTGCGTTGAGGAGAGAGGAATGTAGCATGTGGTGTGCCAAAGCTAAGTCCAAGTTAGCCAATAACTCCGGGAAGTCACTGCGGGTCTTACTGACACTGTTACTGTTCGTTTTATTCTGGTTCTCGCTGGCAGCGATGCCTGCCTTGGCTATGCCCTTGTATAGCTGTGAAATCACCGGCACAGGTGTGGAAAGGCCGATTAGTTTGACTCTGGCCGAGCTCGAAGAGCTGGAACAATACGAGCATGTTTACAGCGCTATCAATACTTATCCAACCAAGCAGTGGTACACGGCGCGGGGAGTCAAATTGAGGGAATTACTGGCCTTGGCTGGACTCAAGGAAGAAGCGACGTTAATTCGGTTTTACTCCCGGGATGGCTATGATGTAACCTTTACAGTCAAAGAATTACTGGCCGATAAACGCTACTATTTTCCCGGATTGAAGGAGAATCACCCTAGTGACGGAAGTGTGCCCGGCTCTCCAGATGGTGCGGAAGTAGTAGAGTCGATTCTAGCTCTGGTTAGTGCCGAGGGGAGCAATAGCCCTGACCACATGAACGCTAAGGATAGCCCGCAATTGGTCTTTGGACAACGGGCTGTTACAGAACAGATTAGTACCCTCTTTGTCAAGAATGTTAATAAAATCGAAGTACTAACCAGCGAACCGGAGAAATGGGACAAACCAAGGATAAGTATCCCTGATGGGTCTACACTGCCTCCAGGCACTGAGCTGATTTTGGAAAACAAGAATTCTGATGTAGATAAAATCTATTACACCACAGACGGCAGTACCCCCACCGTAAACAGCCCGATGTTTAACTGGAGTGCAAGTCGCTGGTGGCCACTGCGGGGAGATCTTGACAAGGTCAACTCTCCAATCAAGATTACAGAGGATATGGTGGTTGGAGAAAACGTGGTCGTCATCAAGGCCAAAACCATTGGCCCGGGAAAGGAGGACAGTGATGTAGTCACTTTCACCTTTACCCTTGATCCCGAGGCGGTTGATCCGTCGCTGGAGCCGGGTGGCCCACCCACCGGGGTCTTTCTTGATAGGACAGAAATAACTCTTCCGATAGGAAGTGCTTTCCAGCTGGAGGCCATTGTTGAGCCTTTCAATGCTGTAAACAAGAAAGTGATCTGGCGTTCCAGCAATAACAGCGTGGCCACGGTGGACACAAGAGGTTTGGTAACAGTGGTTGGCCAGGGCACGGCTATTATCACTGTGGAAACAGTAGAGGGTAACTACACTGCCACTTGTGTTATCAACAGTTCCAGTGGAGAAAAGGAGGAGCAGATTAGAGAAGAACGTCCTACAATTGATGTGAAGCCTGAAGAAGAGCATCCGCAAGAGCAGAAGACAGCCGAGCCGGCTAACACAAACGACACCGAGAATCCGGGGCCGAAAGGTAGGCAGGAGCGTTTGGCAAAGGTGGAAGAATTACCTGTTAATGCTGTCGAAGGAATGGATGGACAGGCGGAAAATCCTGCTTCCCGGGTGCAAGTATTCGAGGTGTCCGTGTTTGGGCCTTCACCCTTGATACAGAAAGAGAACCTGGATCTGTACGCATGGCTGATTATCTTATTCTTGCTTCTTTCTGGTGCGGGCAAAAAATATATGGAATATGTGAAGGAGTAATAGATTAAATGATTGGGCCCATTTCTACGCGGTTAACAGATATGCTGCACGGTGTTTCTAGGGGGTTACTGATTCCAACTATTACTATCCTGCTTATCCTTTTGGCTGTGGCGGTGGTGGAATTAGGGGGCCTGCTGGTAGAACTTCTGACCGAAAGGCGTCGGCAAAAAGTCAATGTGCCGCAGCTGATACATACCTTTCAGAGCGAAGATAGCGATGAGATTCTAGCTGCGATAGAGGCAAGCTGCCTTTTCCGTCGTCAAAAAGCTGTTTTGGGCGAACTAATTCGCCATGCTAAGCTGCCTACCGCTTCCTTGCGGGCTCTTGCCCGCCACCTCTTGGCTACAGAGGAGGACTATTATGCGAGGACAACTGACAGGACCGACCTTGTGGCGCGCCTAGCCCCTATGTTTGGCCTGATGGGCACCCTTATCCCTTTGGGACCCGGGATAATAGCCCTGGGCCAAGGGGACACACAGACACTGGCAGCCTCTTTGCTCATAGCTTTTGACACTACAGTTGTCGGGTTGGCAGCTGCCGGTATTGCTTTTGTCATCTCTCGGCTGCGCAGGCGGTGGTATGAAGACCGCCTGGCTACACTGTCAGCTCTGATGGAGAGCTTACTGGAGGTGTTCGACCATGGACGGTGGGCTGAGGAACAGGCGACGCAGGACCTTTCGGTTAACGGAGGATGTTAACCCGTTGGATGGTGTGGTTAACATTGCGGATATCATGTTGGTCTTTGCCTGCGGTTTGATGCTGGCTCTGGCCGTCTATTGGAACATAGACCTGGCGCCGGTGGGAGAACGTATTGACATTAGCAAGGGGCAGGAGGTAACAGAAGCTCCCAGGATACGTGATGATTTGGTGGAAGCTCCGGATCGGGGTGAAGTCTACGAGCGGATTGGTACGGTATACAGGGATCCGGCCACAGGACAGCTATTCATGCTCACTGAGAATGAAGGTGAGTGAAACACTAAGGGGGTTTTTCTTCCGGCCTTTGGGCCTTTGGTGAAAGGTTGAGCTTGACTCCTTTCGTTAACGTGAGCAGAGGGGGGAGGCGGGTTCTATGGGATACAAGAGTGGAAATACTGCACTAGGGTTTTTCACGCTGGGCTATGCAACAAAGCCGTGGCTCCAGCGATTAATCCCTATCCTCTTAATGGGTGTTTCATTTACTATGCTTTTCAGTCTGGCAGTCCCAGTACCCACGCTTGCTGCATCGCACTCGCTGGAAATCACCGGGGATGGGGTAACGAATCCAGTGATTTTTACTCGGGAAGAACTTGAGGAAATGGAGCAGCATCAGTATGTGTACAGCAGTATTAACACCTGGCCTACCAAGAAATGGTATGTGGGTGAAGGGGTCAAGCTATGGGATCTGCTCCTCAAGGCAGGAATCAAAGAAGAAGAGGCCACACTGCTGCGCTTTACCGCTGAGGATGGATTTACATTAACACTGACCTATAAGGAGCTATTTGAGGACAAGCGGTACCTCTTCCCTGAATTCAAGACAGGTGGTGAGGACGAAGACGGACATATTCCTGGCAGTCCGGCAAGCAAAGTGGAAGTGGATCCTATCGTTGCCCTCCTTGGCGTTGAGGGAAGCGATAACCCTGAATACATGAACACCTTAAACTCGTTGCAGCTGATGGTGGGACAGAGGGCCGTGACAGAACAAACAGGAAATCTATTCGTTAAGTACTTACATAAGATTGAAGTTCTTACCGACGAGCCCGAGAGGTGGGATGCGCCTCAAGCCAACCCTCCTAGTGGCACGATACCCCGGGGTAGCATGGTGACATTGAGTAATCTTAACGGCGATGATGACAAGATTCATTACACCACTGACGGCAGTGTTCCTACCATTGAGAGTCCAATGTATAACTGGATTGCCAGCCGCTGGTGGTCGGCGCGTGCCGATGTTTTGGGTACCATCAACCGTCCCATCGGCCCCATTAACCAGGAAACTACCATCAAGGCGGTGACCATCGGCCCAGGTAAACTGGACAGCGAGGTGGTTACCTTCCATTACCGAGTTGAAGATGAAGATGCTAGAGAAAACTCGGTAACCATACTTCTTACCTTAGGCCAGAGAGAGGCTAGTGTTGACGGTAAGCCCTTCATACTGGACGCAGCACCCTATTTGAACCGCCGGGTTGGTCGTACCCTGGTACCGATACGTTTTGTCAGCGAGGCATTACTGGCCGATGTTGCCTGGGACGGTGAGACTCGCCAAATTAGTATTAGCCTTGGGGAGAAGGAAATTATCTTAACTATTGGCTCCAGCCAGGTGCGTATCAACGGGCTGCCACAGACCATAGATTGTCCACCTGAACTGCATCCATCGGGGCGCACCTTTGTTCCGTTGCGTTTCATCAGTGAGGTTCTGGGTGCACAAGATGTGAGTTATGACAATGCTAGCGGCCAAATTACCATCATAAGGTAAACAGTTAGTCTCCATTCAGACTTAATTGCCTCTTAAGTAAAAGGAGGTGGGGACATCCATTTTATCTCCAGCGCCTTAATACTAGTTTTTGAGGAGGGAGAAATCATGTTCGGTGGAAAGAGAATGGTATGCTGGTGCAAAGTCTTGTCCCTTGTTCTGGGCCTACTGCTAATCACTGGTGGAGTTGGGCACCTAGCTCCAGGAAAGGCTTATGCTGCCGGAAGTGAGACCGTTGACGTACTCTATGAAGGCACCGTTGTGTTGTCGGCTACCGATACCAT
>JAAYHG010000089.1 GCA_012735455.1 Bacillota bacterium | reverse complement strand
GTCATAGCGGCCGCAGAAGATGTCGGTAATGCTGATCCATAGGCTTTACAAGTAGCGGTGGCAGCAGCGCAGGCTGTGAAGCTTGTAGGGATGCCAGAGGGAGGTATTCCCTTGGCACAGGCCACCGTTTACGTGGCCACGGCTCCTAAGAGCAACGCGAGTTACCAGGCACTGGAAGCTGCTTTAGCAGACGTAAAGAACCTACCAGTAGAACCTGTGCCGCTTCATCTGCGCAATCCAGCATTCTCTAGCGCTAAGCAGCTGGGTTTTGGCGGTGAGTATCTTTACCCTCACGATTTCCCCGGTAACTTTGTGCACCAGGAGTACCGGCCATCCAATGTGGCTGGGCATGTTTACTATCAGCCCACGGAAAACGGCCGTGAAAAGCAAATACGCGGCCGGTTACAAGAATTGTGGTCTAAGAAAATATAAAAGACTTCCCTTGACACAGGGAAGTCTTTATGCTACTTTAAACTCAAGAAAACCGAGTCATTTACTAGGAATTAGAGGGAGGGGGGAGTGAGTGCGGCTCTCAACAAAAGGCCGGTACGGCATGCGCGCCATGTTAGCGTTGGCTCAGCGAAGAGGCGAAGGACCCGTACCCTTGAAGGAGATAGCTGTAAGTAAAGGGTTATCTGAGCCGTACTTAGAACAACTGATGAGTGAATTGAGAAAGGCGGGGTTGGTTAGGAGTGTAAGGGGTGCGCAAGGGGGATACTTATTAGGCCGCGATCCCGAGAATATCACCGCGGGCGATATCATTCGTGTCTTGGAAGGCCCCATTGGGCCTGTGCAGTGTGTGGTTGATCTCCCTGGCAGCGATGATGTTTGTGACCTTGCAGACTCGTGTGTGGAACGCGTCTTGTGGGAAAAACTGAGGGACAGTATAACGAGTGTGCTAGACGGTATCACCCTGGCGAATCTTCTCGAAGAGGATAAGAAGTTAGGTTCCCCCAACTCCAATGTAGAAGAACGCGGATGCCAGCCCTGAAGGAAATAGTTGGAAGTGAAAGAAGAAGGAGGCGCTAAAGTGCGACGGGTTTACATGGATCATGCTGCCACAACCGGTGTTCATCCTGAGGTCCTGGTGGAGATGCTACCGTACCTTAAGGAAAACCTGGGTAATCCCTCAAGTATTTACAGTTGGGGACGCGAGGCGAAGGCTGCAGTAGAAAAGGCTCGCGCCCGAGTTGCTACTTTACTTGGGGCTCAAGCGGCAGAAATAGTCTTCACAAGTGGTGGGACCGAAGCGGACAATTTTGCCCTCTTTGGCGTTGCCCGTGCGAACAGGAAGAAAGGTAATCACATCATAACTACCAAGATTGAGCACCACGCTGTTCTACATGCTGCTCAGGAATTGGAAAAGGAAGGTTTCCGTGTAACTTACCTCCCGGTGGACAAAGATGGGTTAGTTCGGGGGGAGGACCTTGAGCAGGCATTAACACCTGAAACGATCTTGGTAAGCATTATGTTTGCTAACAACGAGGTTGGCACCATCGAACCAATTGGCGAATTGGTTAAAATAGTAAAGGATCGAAACCCTGACATTATCTTTCATACCGATGCCGTTCAGGCGGTAGGCATAATACCGATAGATGTGCGGGAAATCGGCGTAGATCTTTTGTCCCTATCTGGGCATAAGATCTACGGCCCCAAGGGAGTAGGGGCCCTTTATATCCGGCGCGGGACAAATATCAAGCCCTTCGTGGTAGGTGGTGCACAAGAGCGGAAGTGGCGTGCTGGAACAGAGAATGTACCGGGAATAGTCGGTCTAGGCAAGGCGGCCGAGTTGGCTGGAATCGAAATGACGGAAAGAGCTCAGCACCTCACTCAGCTGCGACAAGCTCTTATTGAAGGAATCCAAGAAAAGATTGACCACGTCAGGCTCAATGGCCACCCCACCAAGCGACTGCCCGGTAACGTTAATTTTTCCTTCGAGTTCGTGGAGGGGGAGTCGCTCCTCTTGAATTTGGACCTAGCAGGTATTGCGGCCTCCAGTGGTTCTGCCTGTACATCGGGGTCCCTAGAGCCCTCACATGTACTGATTGCCTTAGGCGTTCCACCTGAAGTAGCACATGGCTCCCTGCGCCTTACCCTTGGTCGGGAAAACACGCAGGAAGATGTAGAACATGTTCTCACCGTTTTACCTGAAATCGTTGCGAAACTGCGCTCAATGTCACCACTGGTAC
The DNA here is from genome assembly GCA_012735455.1 of Bacillota bacterium. Taxonomy (GTDB): domain Bacteria; phylum Bacillota; class DTU030; order DUMP01; family DUMP01; genus JAAYHG01. The sequence goes on along the minus strand of JAAYHG010000089.1, from coordinate 2,941 downwards.
CAGAGGGGGTTTAACGAGTGTATAGTGAAAAGGTAATGGACCACTTTGCCCATCCGCGCAATGTGGGCGAGATTCCTGACGCAGACGGAGTGGGCCAGGTGGGCAATCCAACCTGCGGCGACATTATGAGGATTTATCTACGCGTTAAAGACGACCGGATTGAAGACATTAAGTTCAAAACCTTTGGTTGTGGTGCTGCCATTGCTACATCCAGCATGCTGACGGAGTTGGTTAAAGGAAAAACCTTGGACGAGGCACTGGCTGTCAGCAACCGTACAGTTGCCGAGGCTTTGGGAGGACTACCACCCGTTAAGATGCACTGTTCTAACCTAGCAGCAGATGCCCTACACGCAGCCATTATGGACTACAGGGGAAAACAGGTTAGCAAGTAGGTGAGCGTAGTGGTAAGAGAGCGCGTGGTGGTGGCAATGAGTGGAGGCGTGGACTCTTCGGTGGCTGCCGCTCTCTTAAAAGAGCAGGGTTATGATGTTGTTGGCATAACCATGCAGGTGTGGCCTCAGTCCGAGGAGGATCCGGCCCATGAGAAAGCTGGCGGTTGTTGTTCCCTTTCAGCGGTGGAGGATGCACGTGGTGTTGCTTACCAGTTGGGCATTCCATACTATGTGATTAACCTCAGGCAAACCTTTGAACACGAGGTTATTGATTATTTTTGTCGGGAGTATGCAGGGGGGCGCACACCAAACCCTTGCATCGTTTGTAACCACCGGGTCAAGTTCTTAGCTCTTCTAGAAAAAGCAGTAGCTCTCGGGGCCCGGTTCATAGCTACCGGCCACTACGCGCGCACTAGGTACAATGAGGATCGAGGGCGTTATGCCTTGCTGCGAGCCCTCGACGAGCGTAAGGACCAGAGTTATGCCCTCTATGGCCTCACCCAGTATCAGCTGGCACACACCTTATTCCCATTGGGGGAAACCACGAAAGAGGAAACGAGACGCCTGGCGGCGCAGTTAGGGCTTAGCGTAGCGGCTAAACAAGACAGCCAGGAAATCTGTTTTGTTCCGAATGATGACTACCGGGGGTTCCTACAGAGGCGCATCCCGGACAAAATTAAGCCCGGGCCTTTCTTGGACCAAGAGGGGCGCGTACTGGGAACGCATCGCGGTATTCCATATTATACTATCGGTCAGCGACGGGGATTGGGGATTGCAGCTTCTGAGCCACTCTATGTGGTGGGGTTGGATTGCGAAAGAAACGCTGTCATTCTTGGGCCTCATCAAGCGGTGTATAAAAATAGGCTCAGGGCAAAAGAAATAAACTGGGTTAGTATCCCTTTTCCGCGCAAGCCCCTTGAGGCCCAGGTTAAGATCCGCTACAATGGCCCGTTTGCAAGTGCCTTAATTGAACCCCTAGCTGAGCATGAGGCTGACGTTACATTTGAGAAAGGAGTAAGGGCCATTGCCCCCGGACAAGCCGCTGTATTTTACTGCGGGGATGAGGTTCTAGGCGGGGGCATCATATCGGCGGCAGAAGCTTGCTAAACGCACCCAAGGAGGTGCGTTTTTGAGGTTTGAGCAGTCAGGTGCTAGGGCATACTAAGATAAAGAACCCGTAAGGAGGCGAGAGGTTGCAAACCGCTTGGTCCTGCCCTGTCTGCGGTAGTCGTGGTGTGGGTCGCGTAGGGCAAAACCAGTTTTATTGTCGTGACTGTTCTTTGGAGTTTTCTCCAACAACAGAGGGCTATCAAATTTTTGAGGTCCAAGACGATGGTTCACTTTTAGCATGGGAGGATGCCATTTCCGGCTTAGGGGGAAGATACATGCGCAGGAAGTGCTGGCACGGAATTGTCGTTGGTGGGCTCCTGGGGGGACTCCTTGGATTGCTCTCATTTTCTAGTCTGAAGCCGGAAACCAAGGGTCGTATAGTAGAGACCAGGCAGAAGCTCAGCTCAGCCAAAGAGAATCTCCGAGAAATATGGCATCGCCGGACAAAAGATTAGAAATGAAAAAAAACAAAGTTCTCCTGCTGTTCTTCCTGGGCCTGCTTGCGGTAGGCCGGTTTCTTTTTCTGATTCGGGCCGCCCTGCCCCCTTTTTTATACGCCAGTGTTATCACTTACCTTTTGGCACCCTTGGTAGAGGCCATGGAGAAAAAAGGGAGTCACCGTGTGAGTGCTATTCTTATTCTTTACGGCATACTGGCGGCAGTGGTTATCCTGCTGGTGACACAGATTGTCCCTGTTTTTGTTACTGAGCTAAATGCCTTCGCCGAAAAACTCCCTACTTACACTCAGGAAGTCCAGAGTGTGGTGCACTGGTTTCACCAAAACTATACGCGTGCGGAACTGCCCGCCAGCATAAGACAGGTAATTGACGAAACAATCGATCGGGCAGAGCAAGCCCTCTTGGCTTACATTCGCACAGCCGCAGGTATGGCTATGTCTCTCTTTACCCATGCGCTAAGCCTTATTATCGCGCCTATACTAGCCTTTTATATGCTGCGGGATTTAAAACTAATCAAAGAGACATTGGCTGGGTTTTTGCCACCTTCAGTGCGTACGGAGTTTTTTTCTGCTCTACATCAGGTAGATAAAGTACTAGGTGGCTTTATTCGGGGCCACCTCTTGGTGGCGCTGATCGTAGGTGTTCTATCGTTCTTGGGTCTTACAATCCTCGGGATAGACTTTGCTCTAATCATCGGCATGGTGGCAGGTCTTTTTGATATCATTCCCTACTTCGGACCCATTATCGGGGCAACGCCAGCTATTTTGATTGCCTTGTTGGAGTCACCAATTCGAGCATTTTATGTAATTGCCCTCTTCGCTGTTATTCATCAGCTGGAGAGCACCATAATTTCCCCCAAGATTCTAGGGGAGCGTGTTGGCCTTCATCCTTTAGGCGTAATTCTGGCTCTCCTCGTTGGTGGTGACATAGCTGGCATTGTAGGCCTACTCCTGGCGGTACCGTTAACGGCCAGTGTAAAGG
>JAAYHG010000088.1 GCA_012735455.1 Bacillota bacterium | reverse complement strand
GAGACAGGTGCTTGCCCTGCTCCCACTGCCAATCGCTGGCCTTATGTCACCGGAACGGGTAGAAAAGGTAAATGAAAAGGTGTTAGCCCTGGAGAAGGCCTGGCGGGCGTTGGGTTGCCATTTAGTTTCGCCTTTCATGACCATGGCGCTCCTTTCTCTGCCAGTGATTCCAGAGCTAAGAATTACAAACCGAGGATTAGTTGATACCATTAACTTCCAGTTTGTTGACACCATTTTAGGGATGTAACCATTTCTCCCTGCCGTTCATACATTGATCCTGAGAAAGCATCCCCGCTTTCTATACAATAAGGCAAGGGGGGCCCAAGATGACCGATAAGGCACAACAGTGGTTCGGTGGCGGTGGTACTGCAGGCGGATGGTTCACCACTTGGTGGTGGTGGTTCATTCCAATCATCATTGTGTTTGTTTTCTTCTTCTTCTTCGGTTTCTTTGGCGGTGGCATCTAACAGCTAAAGAAAGTCCCCGGCCTTGGGCCGGGGGTTTTCTTATTAACCTGCTATTTGTCTCCGTCCTCTGTGACAAGGATGTCTTGGAGGAAGCCTTGTATCTCCTGGGGTGGTGGGGTTGGCGCTCCAGCCAGCACTTGATCGACAAAACTACTAAGAGACTTCTTGATTTCTGGGTCCAGGGCTTTCACCATGTCCTGGGTTATCTTAAGAAGCAGTTCCGGATTGGCCATGGCTTCGCTGGGAATGCCGCTTTTTTCAAGCACCTCCTGAATCTTCTCTGGGTTGTTCAAGGTTTCTTGGGCTTGGGCTATGGCAGCTTCTATGTTTTCGGGGTTCAAGAAGGCCTGAAAGTCGTGTGGCAACTGACCAAAGTCTTTCTCCATAGTCCCACCGTGACCTCCTTCGATTTAGTTGTCATAAAGTATGCAGGTGCCCTCGCCAGTGTGCTTGGGCTGTAGCAGATTTTTGCGCCACGGGCCGTGAATAATGGTCACAGCGCATCACCCTATGGCATAGGCTAGCTGAGTAGTAGGACCCTGAAACCAGCTTGAAGGAGGGTGAAAGCATGACTCAAGCCAGCGTTTTTGACATACAAACGCGGATTGGTTTTACCAGGCACCTGGGCGGTCTTGAGGCCACGGAAGAGTTGATTCAGCTTTGTGCATTGAAAGACGGTATGTGCGTTTTGGATGTGGGTTGCGGTGTAGGCGTAACAGCCTGCCAGTTGGTAAAACGCCTTGGTTGTACTGTGGTGGGTGTTGACTTATCCTCAGGCATGCTGGAGCACGCCCGGCACAGAGCCGAGCGTGAGGGGGTGGCGGACAGGGTGGAGTTCTTGGAGGCGGATGCGCGCGAACTACCCTTTCCGGATAGCAGCTTTGACGCTGTAATTGCCGAGTCGGTGACGGTGTTCATCGCTGAAAAAGCCATGGCATTGGGTGAGTATGTACGGGTGGCCAAGAGCGGCGCACGCATCGGGCTTAACGAACCTACGTGGCTTAGGACACCGCCGCCTGGCTATGTACACTTTGTTGAAGGGGTCTTGAGTGATGCGGCGGAGGTCTTGCTGCCAGATGCATGGGAAGAGCTGCTAAAGGGTGCAGGTCTTACAGCCCTGGAGATTCGCATCCATGGAGTTAACCTAAGACAGGAACTTAAACAAATTGTCCGGCGCTATGGCTGGCCGGAGGTCTTTCGCTCTTCGTGGCGGCAGCTACAGCTCTTTTACACCAACCCAGGGTCTCGCCGTTACCTCCTGGCCACAAGATTTGTGCCTAAAATTTATGCTTTTCTTGGCTACGGGATCTATGTAGGAGAAAAACCCAGTGTCCGCAGGTACCAACACTTGTATGCCCCCTAAGGGGTTGACGAAGAATCGGGGTGATGCTATAATGTCAACTGGCGAGAAGATGTGGCCCTATCGTCTAGCGGTCTAGGACGCCGCCCTCTCACGGCGGAAACTGGGGTTCGAGTCCCCATAGGGCTACCAAATATGTTAATAAAACCCTGCTGGTGGGCAGGGCTTTTTGTTATATCTTTACTTCTTCATTAACCAGTTGGGGCACCAGGGCAAAGAGGTCTTCCTGGAGGCAGTAGGTAATGTCTTTTTCCAGGCCGATACTCGTTAGGTATTGGCAGTGGGCTGCGTGGTGTATCAGTTCCCGCAGGTTTTTTTGGTGCTGCTGGTAGAGGCTGAGCACTGTGTAAGCCATATCATCCAGCTCAAGCCCTGGCACCAGCTCCTGCAGCCGGGCTGACACCATTCCGGCACATGCGGCGTCATCCAGAGAGAAGTGCCCGCGCGTGCCGGAACAAACCAGCGTTGCATCCTGGCCTAGGCTGGCCAGGGCCTTGGCAACTGCGCTTCCGTTCAAAAAAGCTCCAATAAAGAGGGGGCGCACTCCCTTGAGGGTTTCCAGTGCCCGTGTACCGTTGGTGGTGGTGAGGATAATGGTCTTACCCTGAACCGTGTTCTTCGTATACTCCAAAGGGGAGTTGCCAAAGTCAAACCCTGGGATAGGCAGAGCCCGCCTCTCACCCCCCAAGAGTACTGTGCCTGGGGGATAGGAGTCAGCGAGGGAGCGTGCACTCTCGACCTCTGCCACGGTTCGGATAGAATGCGCGCCATTGGCAAGAGCTGTCACCATTACGCTGGTGGCTCGGAGCACATCGATTACCACCGCAGGACCTGTAAGGTCCCGCGGAACAAGGTTTGGTAGTGGATAGACGCAAACGCGCATCGTACCCGCTCCTTTTAAAGCTAGTTAGCTAGTCTTGCTTTCCGCTACCCAGCGTTGGCCCAGCAAGGCATAAAACCAAGGGGTAGTGTATCCTAACCGCCAGATAGCTACGCCGGCGAGGCCCTTTTCCTGTACCAGGTCGAGTTTAGCCCCGATGCTAGCAGCGTTTTCATACCAAACGCTGTGGTTAATACCGTTTTCATCCACATAGTTGAAGTATGGCTGGCTGGACTTCTCGTCCCACTTGAGCTCCGGGCGGTAGCGTGCGAAAAGGTCGTCCAGGTAAAGGACGTTGAGGCCGGTTTCCGTAAAGAGGACGGTACGGCGACCCTGTGTGGACCAGTCGTAACCATAGAGCGGCAGTCCCAGCAGGACCTTATGAGCAGGGATGCGCTCTAAGGTGTAGTCTACTACCTGGCGCACCCAGGGTAAAGTGGCCTGGGGGCCGGCGGTTCCTGGGGCGTAATCGTAGGCCATAATAGCAACCTGATCGGCCACCCGGCCTAAAGCTGCATAGTCATAGGCGCGGTGCCAACCTGTTTCTGTCCGGGCCGGGAGTGAGAGAGCCAGTTTCTTTCCTGCGGCATGCACTGCTTCTCCGAGACGCTGGATGAAGGTGGTGAGGTTTGCACCGTCGCTTTCTCGTACCATTTCAAAGTCAATGTTAACGCCTGTGTAACCCTCGTCTTTCAATAGCTGCACAATGTCGCTAATCAGTTGGTCTCCCAAGGTGCGATCAGCCAGCACCTGGTGAATCTTGTCTGCGGTGTTTTCAAAGACCAGGGCATAGGTTTCGATCCCGTTCTCCGCTGCGACGGCCAGCGGCTCCTCGTATCCTTGTGGCACCGATATACCACGTGCTGCGGCTTGGCCTGTGAGGCGACCGTTGCTATCTAAGGTGTACCACATGGCGGCCACGCCGGAGAGGTTCTGGTAGTTTTCCATAAAGTCCTGGTAAGACTTAGAGTAATAGTAGCCCAGTATGTAGGCTGAGGCAGGTCCAGTACTAATGGTAACAGTACGGGTAGCGTTGTTCCAGTGTACCTGAGCTCCAAAGGCCTGGCTAAAGAAACGCAGCGGCACCAGAGTACGGTTTTGGCGAATCGTGGCAGGTACGTCAAGGATGACGGACTGACCGTTTACCGTGGCTGTTTTCTCACCCACTGGCAGCTCAACGATGACTCCCTGTTGCTGCGCCCTTACAACCCTTCTGGCTGTATCCCAATGAACAGCAACGCCCATAGCCTCGCCGATAGCCCGGAAAGGTACCAGGGTCCGACCTGCTTCTAATATGGGTGGGGTATCAAAAGAGAGCTGACGTCCATTTAAGAAAACACGAATTGGGGCTGCAGCCGCAACACTTGTGGGAACCAGGGCTACTGCTACCAAGCAGAACAATAGATAAAAAGAAAGGGCGCGGTACTTAAGCTTCACGGTATTGGCTCCTTTCCAACACAAATCCAGTGGTGTATTTGGCCTCTGCACTATGCTATACTCTTCGTTCCAGAGGGAGAAAATCCTTCCCAAGGTGCAAGCTGGGTGTCATTGACAACCTCTTCCACTATATATATGATAACTTTTGAAGAAGCACCAGGTGAATAGTATATGATGTAAGGGTTGAGAGCCAGGTTTTACGGGTATCCTGAAATTAAGATCCAGCAGGAGGTAAGAGGCATGAGTAGCGTTCTCAGAAAGGCCATGCTGCTTGGGTTAGGTGCCCTTACCATGACCAAGGAAACCCTAGAAAAAGGAATTGATGAACTGGTAAAGAAAGGCGAGATAACCCAAGACGAGGCCAAGGAGATGCTCCGCGACCTTTGGGAACGGGGCCAGAGGGAGCGCGACAACGTGCTACGCTTGGCGCAGGAGCAAACTGAGCGCACCCTAAAGGCTCTTAAGGGTGTGTCCAGGGACGAGCTAGGAGTGCTGGAGAAGCGTATTGCCGCCTTGGAGAAGCGGGTTAACGCCTTAGAAGAGGCACAGCGCCGAGAGCAGGACGTACAAGCCGAATTAGACTAGCCCCTCCAGTGTGGCATGGGGCAGTAGGGAGAGAAGTATAAGTGGGAAAAATTCATGTGGTTACAGACAGCACCGCCTATCTTCCGATGGAACTGATACAGGAACACGGTATACATGTGGTGCCACTCAGGGTGAACATGGAAGGGGTATCACTGCGCGAAGGGATGGACATAACCAACGCTGAGTTTTTCCGGCGACTCCGTACAGCTAAGACGCTGCCCACCACCTCCCAGCCACCGGCGGGAGAGTTTGCCGCTTTGTATCAAGAGCTCGGCCGACAGGGAGCCAGCATCGTCTCTATCCACATTTCCGGCGACCTTAGCGGTACAGTGGCTGCAGCTGAGACAGCGCGACGTATGTTGCCGGACCTAGATATCCACATACTAGACAGCCGCTTCACCTGCATGGGGCTGGGTTTCATTGTCTTGGAGGCAGCCCGGGCAGCAGCTGAGAACGCGCCTCTGGAGGCAGTTCTGGAGCGTTGTCGGACCATTATCCGTGACCTAAAGGCTTTTTTTATGGTAGATAGTCTCCGCTATTTGTACAATGGTGGGCGTATTGGTGCTGCTCAGACTCTGGTGGGTTCAATGTTGCAGGTAAAGCCTATCTTGGGCCTCAAAGATGAAGAGGGCGTTATCAGTGTACACGAGAAGGTGCGAACCAAGAAAAAGGCCTTGGAACGGATAGTGGAGCTCACAGCGGAGGCTTGCGCCGGCAAGGACAAGGTGACAGCCACTGTTGTTGATGCCGATGACAAAGAAACCAGTGGCCGCCTCCAGCAGTTGTTGCGAGAGGCAGTGCCACAGGCCAAGGTAATTCCTTCTGAGTTTGGACCGGTGGTCGGAAACCACGTGGGACCTGGGGCGGCAGGGATTATTTTCTATACAGTTTAGGCAGAAGGTACTAACGCCGTCTGCCCGGCAGGTAAGCCAAGAGAATACAAGTAAGGGTTAGGATGAGTCCCAGGGCAGCCAATTGCAGATCCGTAAAATAATTGGTTCTGAGGCTAACGTGTGCCAGGACAACAGCGATAACAATAGTAAGGATCAGTGGCAAAACCAATTGGCGGTAGCGTGCCCGTGGCAGCCGTTCAAAGAGCAAGGCGCCCAAGATAAGCACCAGGCCTAATACCAGGGTAATGGGACCCAGGTAGGTGCTGATAATAGCTGTAGCGTGATCGCCCCACAGGTAGATGGCGAAAGCTACCAAAAAGAAACGCAGGCCGCGCCCGCCCAGGGATGCAGTAAGCACAATCCAGGGCTTTACACGAAAGACCCCGGCTGCAATGGTAAATACTTTATAGGGTATCGGGGTCAGTGCCGCCAATGCTACGGCCCAACCGCCGTAGTGCTGAAAGAGATGTTCCACCTGCGCGATGCGCTGTTCGGAGGTTAGGCGTTGTAGCAGGGGGCGGCCGAAGCGAATGCCAATAAAGGCGCCAAAGACACCACCCACGGAAGAGGCCAGAGTGGTGACAAGGGCATACCACCAGGCCAGCTCAGGCCGCAGCAGACAAAGAGGTACCAGGATAAGGTCAGGCGGCAGAGGGAAAAAGGACGCTTCCGTAAAAGCAGTGAAAATGAGCCCGCTTACACCATAGTGTGTAAGGACGAGAGTGGCAGTTTCAAGCCAGGTACTAGTTGCGGGTGACACGCTATTACCCCTCCTTGGGATGAAAGACAGACCGGTCACCAACCAATTATACTACATGCCAGCTCGTTTGCGGAATGATTATACAAGGGGGTGCCCAGGTGCCGGAGATTTATCTCGATAATAGTGCTACTACCAAGGTGCGTCAAGAAGTAGTGGCTGCTATGGTAGAGGCGTTCCAAAAGAATTACGGTAACCCCTCCTCCGCGCACCGGCGCGGCCAGGCCGCCGAACAAGAGCTCAAAAAAGCCCGTGCGGCCGTGGCACAGGTGCTGGCTGCCGGTCCTGAGGAGATCTGCTTTACCTCAGGTGGCACCGAGTCGAACAACCTGGCTATTTTTGGCCTCGCCCGAGCGCGGGTACGTCAGGGTCGCCACCTTATCACTACCCAAGCGGAACACCCGTCGGTATTGGAGGCTTTTCGCCGCCTGGAGCGGGAAGGTTTCAACGTGACCTACCTGCCAGTGGATGAAGAGGGCATGGTGGTGCTCCATGAGTTAGAGCGAGCCCTTAGCCCCGAGACCATATTGGTGAGCACTATGCATGTCAACAACGAAATGGGGGCTGTGGCCCCTTTGGAGGCCATCAAGGCCATCTTAGACAGCGCAAAGCCGAGACCCGCATGGCATATCGATGCGGTGCAGGGTTTTGCTCGCCTGCCCCTGGTACCTCACCGCCTGGGTGTGGACCTTGTCTCCCTGAGTGGTCACAAGTTACAGGGGCCAAAGGGAGTGGGGGCCCTCTTTGTCCGTAGGGGGCTGCGCCTGGAGGCCCAGTTGGTAGGGGGTGGTCAAGAGGCAGGTCTGCGATCCGGCACCGAGAACGTACCGGGGATTATTGGCTTGGGGGTTGCGGCCAGGTTGATGTGGGCCCAGCATACTGAGGCAATGGCGCACATGGGTAAACTAAAGTCGCGGTTGAGAGAGAGGGTTCAAGCCGAGATTCCAGACACCTATGCCAACGGTCCCCAGGACGAGCGGGGGGCAGCCCACATCCTCAACCTGTCCTTCTTGGGCATCAGGGGCGAGGTACTCCTGCATGCCTTGGAGGAGAAGGGAGTCTATGTGTCCACCGGTTCAGCCTGCTCCGCGCATGGTGCTTCTGTCAGTCACGTGCTGGAGGCTATGAACCTTGCGCCCAGTCGATGCGAGGGAGCTCTACGCTTCAGCTTCGTACCGACAAATACCGAGGAAGAAATAGACTACACAGTGGAGTGCCTGAAGGAGATTGTACCTGAGCTGCGCCTGTATACGCGCAGGCGTTAGCTTTCTTTATGGAGATAGCGGTTTCTTGTGTTTTTTTGTGAGGATGTGATTGTTGTGCCAGAGTTAATCCTAGCGCGCTACGGAGAGATTGGCCTTAAAGGTAGAAACCGGCGGGCCTTTGAAGAAAAACTGATTCTCAACATGCAGGCGGCTTTGACGGACTTTGCTGTAGAACGGATTGAGCGCGAGTACGGCCGTATTTATATCTACTTGAACGGAGATATGGAGGCGGCCTGCCAGAGATTGACGCGCGTCTTCGGTTTGGTAGGGGTAAGTCCTACGCTGAGCGCGGACCTGAACCTACCCCAGATCAAGACTGCCGCAGTGGTTGCCCTAAAAGAGGCCCGTCAGGAGGGTTACACTACTTTCAAGGTGGAGACCAGGAGACCCAACAAATCCTTCCTCCTAAAGTCTCCCGAGGTAAGTAGGGAGTTGGGAGCGCACATCTTACGCTCTGTTTCCGGCTTGAGCGTAGACGTACACCAGCCGCAGGTTACGCTCCAGGTTGAGATCAGGGAACGGGCTGCCTACATTTACTGGCGTTCCCTGCCCGGGCCGGGGGGGCTGCCGATAGGCGTTAGCGGCAGGGTAGTTTTGCTCCTTTCCGGTGGGATTGATAGCCCTGTAGCGGGTTGGATGACCATGAAGCGAGGCGTGGAGGTTATCCCAGTTTACTTCCACAGCTTCCCTTTTACCAGCGACCGGGCAAAGGAGAAGGTGGTCGATCTCTGCCGGGTTTTGGCCCGTTACAGTGGTTCAATCAAACTTTATGTGATCCCTTTTACTGAGATACAAAAGAAGCTGCACAAGGACGGCCCAGACGAGCTGCTTACTATTCTCATGCGGCGGATGATGATGCGGATTGCTGAACAGATAGCGCAGAAAGAGAAGGCTATTGCCCTGGTAACCGGAGAAAGCGTGGGTCAGGTGGCAAGCCAAACCCTACCCAGCTTGGCGGCCACGGGAGCGGTGGTTACACTTCCGATACTCCGTCCCCTGGTTGCCTTAGATAAAGAAGAGATCATTTCCCGGGCTATCCATATCGGCACCTATGACATCTCAATTCGGCCCTATGAAGACTGTTGTACGGTGTTTGTACCGCGTCATCCACAGACCCGGCCTATCTTGACTAAAGTGGAAAAGGCGGAGCAGGACCTTATAGCAACGGAACTTCTGGAACGAGCAGTGCAGGAGGCTGAGATTATTTCAATTACGTGAGAAAATGAAGGAAGTTGGGGAATTTAGTGGAAAGGACAAAGAGAAAGAGACCGGTTCGGCGAAGGAGGGTTGGCATGACTGCGGCACCCACTGTCTCTCTGATTCCTTTGGGCGGAACACGGGAAATAGGCAAGAACATGACAGCGGTGGAATACGGGGATGACATAGTGATCATCGATGCAGGAGTGGCCTTTCCCGACGAAGAGCTGCTGGGCATCGACCTGGTTGTTCCAGATATTGATTACCTGCTGGAGAATCAGGAACGTGTGCGCGGTATCGTCCTTACCCACGGGCACGAAGACCACATTGGTGCTCTGCCTTACGTACTTCCGCGGCTAAGCGTTCCTGTTTATGGTACGAAGCTTACCATTGGGCTGGTGCGCAAGAAACTAGAGGAACACCGTCTCAACAAGCAGGCAAAGCTCAACGTTGTGGTTCCAGGTGAGGCACCGGCCAAGCTGGGCCAGATCACCGTGGAGTGGATTCGTACAAATCACAGTATTCCCGATGGCTGTGCCCTGGCAATTCACACACCGGCAGGGGTTATTGTTCATTCCGGGGACTTTAAGATCGATCTTACCCCGGTGGATGGCCGCCAAACGGATATGAGCCGCCTTTCGGCCCTGGGAGACCAGGGTGTATTAGCCCTTTTCTGTGATGCCACCAACGCCGAGCGTCCGGGCTATACCTCCTCTGAGAAAGTGGTAGGTGAGACCTTCGACCGCATTTTTGAGAAAGCAGAGGGTCGCGTTCTTATTGCTACCTTTGCTTCAAACATACACCGGATTCAACAAGCTATAGACGTGGCGGTGCGCTATGGACGCAAGGTGGCCATTGCCGGCCGCAGTATGCGTGAGAATGTCGCCGTTTCAGAGGAGTTGGGCTATCTCAGGGTGCCCAAGGGAGCCTTGGTGGAGCTGGAAGAGGTAGGGCACCTGCCAGATAACAAAGTAGTGCTCCTCACCACTGGCAGCCAGGGTGAGCCCATGGCCGCCTTAACGCGGATGGCCACCAATGATCACCGGCAGGTACAAATCCGGCGTGGTGACACAGTGGTCATTTCTGCCACCCCCATTCCAGGCAACGAGAGTCTGGTGGGTCGTACCATTGATAATCTCTTCCGCCTAGGGGCAGAGGTGATCTACAAGGGAGTGGCGCAAGTCCACGTCTCGGGTCACGCCAGCCGGGAAGAGATTAAGCTCATGATTAATATGGTACGCCCGCGCTACCTAGTGCCCTTCCATGGCGAGTACCGGCATCTAGCGGCCTTTCTCAAGATTGCAGAAGAACTTGGTATTAAGCGCGAGAACGTTCTTATTCCTGATATTGGAGACAGGATCGAGGTTAGCAGAGAAAAAGGGGCTATCACCGGCCATGTACAATCCGGCTCTGTTTTTATTGACGGGCTTGGGATAGGGGACGTGGGCCATATTGTGCTGCGGGATCGTTTATCCCTGGCCACCAATGGGGTTCTTGTTGTAGTGGTGGTGATGGATAAGCAGCGGGAGAAGTTCCTCTCTGGACCAGATATCATCACCCGTGGCTTTGTCTATGTGCGTGAGTCTGAAGCCCTCTTGGAGTCAGCCAAGAAGCAGGCCAGCGCGGTACTAAAGGAAATTGAGGAGAAGAAGATCACTGAATGGTCGGTGATAAAGCTCAAGATCCAAGAGACACTGGGGGCGTACTTCGATGCGGTCACAGGCAGAAGGCCGAATATCCTGCCGATAATTATTGAGATCTAGGGAGAGCGGTTTTTGGGGTAAGGCAAACCTTATCTGTGTTTGCGGGCATACTACACCGCAAGGAGGTGCTAGTATTGCTGCACAGCAGTTCGAACTTCGGCCGTAACCACGGCAATCTTTCTAACCCCCGCCTTTCCAGCCTTTCTCACTTTATGAACCGCCCTGTACCTCACCGTACTACAATGAGAGTGGAGGGTGCAAAAGAAGCGACAGAGCCGGAATTTGCCTTCAACACCGCTGGTGGCGACATCCCTTACTGGCTGGACTTGAGCGGTTATTGATCTTAGAACACCCTCTGAAGAGAAAGCACCCGCCGCGGCGGGTGTATTTTGGTTCTTGACCTTACTTTCACCCCTGACACCCTTTATTCCCGTACTTCATATCATGATGTAGGACGGGTGGAGGGAGTGTGCAAGCATGGAGAATATCCAGCAGGGAGACATAGTCGCCCGTCGTTCTTATAAAGGGGATGTCTTCTTCAAGGTAATGGAGATACTGTTCGAGGAGGCAGGAGACCGGGCAGTGGCTATATTGAAGGGGCTAGATGTTCGTCTTATCGCTGATGCGCCACTGACAGACCTTCGTAAGGTGGGGTCCGTGGAACTGCGGGAGTTCAAGGAAAAACTGCTCAAGAGGGATGTTGAGTGCTTTCGTCACATCAGCCAGCGCCAAAGCCTGGTGCGAGAACAGGTGTTGAAGGGGGCAGCCGGGAACGACGGCACACAGGATTTTTTTGAGTTGCCGGGGACTGTGCTCCACTTAGATGGTGATCCCGATTACCTAGAATTCTGCCTCAACGCTTATAAACAGCTTGGGATGACCGCTGTGGGGATCAATGTTTCGGAGCAGGAGCAGCCCAAGTACGTGGCTGATCTTATCCGGGAGCACTCCCCGGATATTCTCGTCCTTACAGGGCACGATGCCCTTATAAAGGGAGCCCGTGACTACAATGATCCCCAGAGCTACAGAAATACGCGTTACTTCATTGAGTCGGTAAAGAAAGCGCGCCAAGTGCAAGCCGCGCGCGATGAGCTGGTTATCTTTGCTGGTGCCTGCCAGTCGAACTTTGAGGCTATCATTGCAGCTGGTGCCAACTACGCCAGTGCCCCGGGTCGGGTTCTCATCCATTGTCTAGATCCTGTTTTCGTCGCTGAAGAGGTTGCTTTTACACCCTTTAACAAGTTGGTGAATCTGCCGGAGCTGGTGTCCAGCACCATCACCGGGAAAAAGGGTGTTGGTGGTATAGAAACCCGTGGCAAATTCCGGCTTGGGTTTCCTAAGGGAGGATGATCCCCATCTGGGCCGGTAGCTTAGCTATCGGCCCAGGTTTTTTCTATTTCATGGCCTTGACTATGATAGAGACCTTCGGTATAATGAATTATTTTGGTTGACAGTCAGGACTAATTGTGATAAAATATGGACATTAAGAGCGCTTTTCCCGCTAACTTTCGGACAAGGGAGGTTGAATACCATGCGTCAGGGCACGCTGGCAGAGATCCGCAGTAAGCTGGAAGCTTGCCGCGGTCAGCGCCTACGCCTTCAAGCCTACCGTGGCCGCCAGAAAGTGGTGGTTCGGGAAGGGGTTCTGGAACAGACCTATCCCAATGTTTTTACCGTCCGGTTAGTGGACGATGACACTCCTGTGAAAAGGGTATCCTACAGTTACTCCGATGTCCTTACCAAGACAGTAGAGATCAGCCTGTGTGAGGGCGAGGAACGCAAGATAGCCTGTCGTTAAAAAGCCCCCTTGGCATTATGAGCTGAACCTCTTTTTCTTGCGGTTCAATTCATTAAGCCAGGGGGCTTCTTTTTCTCAGCGACGTTTGACTTGAATACGGCGAAGAAGAATGCGGGCGGAATGGCTGGCTTGATAGAGGCCAATGGCGGATAGTCCCATGATTATTCCTTGGATGATGGCCTGAACCAGGGTTTGATTGCTGAAGAGAACCATGTTACCGAGATTGAGCATGATTCCCAGGACCACTGCCACCAGCGGCGCGTATTCAGAGGCCAGCCCTTTCAGTTTCAAACCTTCTACTAGAACCATGATAAGAGCCACAATGAGCGTCTTATCCAAGGCACACCACCTCCCACCTCAGCCTATGCTGAGGTGCGGTTGGTGGTGCTGTCAGGACACATCACCGCATGTTGGGAGGGCCGGCCGGTTCAGGTCGATACCAGCCGCGTTCTTCCATAGCGTTAAAGAGAGTCTCAGCGTCTTTTAATTCCTCGGCATGAAGCTCAGCGAGGGCTGCCCGCAGTTTCGGTGTGGCTGACTCCAGGGCGGCGCTATGGTAGCCGCCAGCGAGGCTGTTGGTAAGAAGGAGCATGTCTGTTAGACGATCGCGATCGGTAAACTTTGTCCCGTGCATCTTTTCACCTCCTAATGCTGCTGAATGCTAAGCCCTGTCTCGCGCATGATCTCTTGGAGTTTCGCTTCATGCTGGGCGCTGCTTTTCGCTAGGCGACTAAAGAGTCTGCTCAGGTCTTCGTCCTCTCACTCGGCAGCGTAGAGGGCGTATTTTTTTTGCTTCAGCTGTTCAGCGGTTAGTTGATCCACCAAGTTCAGTTTTTCTCGTTCTGTTGCCATGGTTACAGGAGCCATTTTCCCACCTCCTTGTGTTTATTATCCGCCCGTGGCCTCTGGCTATGCGCAAGGTTTGCCCCGGAATACCTGCTAGAGCCCTGGTGGGACAGTTTTTTTCTTCCGATGCAAAAAAAGCACACAACCCTCCCCCGGTGCATATATTTAGACTGAGATTTTGGCAAGGAGGGAAGAAAGCATGGCACCTCATTTGACAGTACGTCGTCGCCTGCTGCGTGTTCAGCGGGTAATCGGTGAGGCGACTGAAACCAAGACTGTGCAGGCAACCATTACACTTCCTGTGCAGGCGATCAAGGTTTTCGAGGTCCAGGCTACGCTTAAAAACACGCGCTGCGAAATCCGTCGCGACGGTGTCTATGTGCAGGGGATCATTCACAAACAGATTTACTTCGTAGACCAGGGTGATCTCGTACGCCACGTTCCCGAGGATGTGCCGTTCCATTTCTTTATTGATGTGGAAGGCGCTGATCCCGGAATGTCCTGTCAGGCGCACACCAAGATTGTTAACGTAGACTGGACCTTATCTGCACATGGAAAAGAAGTTGTCCAGGATGTGGCCATACAGGCCTTCGTAAAGGTGACAGAAGTCGAGCAAATGGAGGTTGTAACGGACGTTACCAACACGGACATCACAGTTACCCGGGAGCTACTGCGGGTGGAGAGTGTTGTTGGTGAAGATACGGTCCGCGAAACCATCGAAAGCACTGTACGGTTGCCCATGAAAGCCCTGAAGATTTTTGAGGTTAAGGCCGAGGTGAGAAATGTCACCGCAACCGTAAAAGAAGATCTTGTTACCATCAAGGGCGTAATCCACAAACAGATTTTCTTCGTGGATGAGGGCAATTTGGTACGCCACTTCCCTGAAAACGTGCCCTTCTCAATCTCTGTAGACATCCCTGGTGCTGAGCCAGACATGGACGTTTATGTTGACGTCAATGTGATGGTGGATGACTTTAGGCTAAAGCATAGACCCATCCATGACCATTTCCCACCGGACCATGACCACCACCATCACGATCACGATGACCATAGGGGACACGGTCAAGAGCTTAGCCAGAGTTTGATTGTTGAGGCCTTCGTGAAAGTGGTAGAGCCTCTGCAGATCCAGGTGGTTACCAATGTAACCGGACCCAACATCATAGTTGAACGGCGCTTGCTCAAGGTGGATCAGGTGGTAACTGAGGCGACAGAACGCGAGGCCATCGAAAGCGAAGTAACGTTGCCGATGCAGGCCATGAAGATCTTTTCCATTATGGCCGAACTGCGTAATGTCTCGGCTACAGTGCGTAAAGACAGTGTGATTGTACGTGGTACCATCCACAAGCAGATCTTCTTTGTGGATATGGGTAACCTGCTGCGGCATCATAGCGAGGATGTGCCCTTCCGTATTGTCCTCGATACACCGGGAGCCGAAGAGGGCATGGACGTCCACGTCCGCACCAATATTATCGGCGATGTGGACTGGACTTTGCGGCACGATAATTTAGTAAAGCAGGCTGTAGTGGTTGAGGCGTTCGTTAAGGTTACGGAACCTGTTCAGCTTAATGTGGTGGTGGATGTGCGCGAAGCTGCTGCCCCTCCGCCGACACCGATAGCGGAGTGTCCCACCATGCGCTTTCATGTAGTACAGCCGGGTGAAAGCCTCTGGAGCATTGCCCAGCGGTACGGAGTGACCCTGGAAGCCCTTCTTGCTGCCAACCCTGCTCTGCGGCAACCAGAATTGGTTTATCCCGGGCAAAAGGTTTGTATCCCGCCAAAGGTAATTGGGCAGGGCTAAGAAAAGGCCACCAAAAAACCACGGCCCGGCCGTGGTTTTTTGGTGGCGTGCTACTTAGGAGATCGTTCCCAGGAGCATCTTAAACTGGCAGAAAGGCTGCCTGCCTCAGCTAAGGACAAGCCACGTCATACCAGGATCCCTCCTGGGAGAAAGTTGTCCCTCTGCCTCTTTATGGGACTTTGCACAGGATCTTACTCTCGAGTTACAATTAGGCTGCCAACTTGGGATTCGACAATGTCTTGTAGGGAGGAGAGGAAAGATGCGTAAACGGATCGTGGGCTTGGCGCTTGTGTTGGTGCTGGCCTTCAGCCTGCTTGCCCATGCCGCGCCGGCTAGACCGGTAACTGCCGAAGGTCTTTACCAGTCGGTGTATGGGCAGGTACTGGAGCAGCTGCAAAGCCAGCTGGGAGGTTTTCTGAGCCAGAAAACTATCGAAAGCCTGGCCCAGCGTTTAACAGCTCAGTTGGTGCTAAACCTTACTGACAAGACGGTCCCTCAGATTCCGCGGCCAGACAGTAAACCCCAGCCACCTGCACCGAAACCGGTGCCGTCACCCCAGCCTATACCTACGCCGGTGCCCGAGCCGCAGCCTGCACCTGCGCCAAAGCCGGAACCTACCGTCCCCCCTGAGTCCCCAGCTGGCTTGACTAAAGATGAGGCTCAAATGTTGGAACTGGTCAATCAGGAGCGGGCAAAGGCAGGTTTGAAGCCCTTCGTAGTGGATAGGGGGCTGGGTGAGACCGCCCGGGCCAAAAGCCGTGATATGGTCGAAAACAACTACTTTGGCCACATTTCGGAAACGCTGGGTTCGCCCTTTGATCAGATGAGCGCGGCTGGTATCTCTTACCGCTACGCTGGTGAGAATATCGCCGGGGCACCTACTGTAGCACAGGCGCACAACGGCCTTATGAACAGTCCTGGGCACCGGGTTAACATTCTAAGTGCAAACTTTACCCGAATTGGTATCGGTATCGTGGATGGTGGTCCCTACGGTAAGATGTTTACCCAGCAATTTGCGGGCTAGATGGGCTTGAAATACCTATTCGACAGGGTGGAATGTCCACCCTGTTTTATTATTTTCACG
>JAAYHG010000087.1 GCA_012735455.1 Bacillota bacterium | reverse complement strand
GCAGAGACGGCTAGCCAAGTTGCACGAGAGGCCGAGGCCGCTCGCAGTGAAGCCGACGAGAGTATCAGCGCAGTGGAAGAAGCGCTGGCTGCTTTCAGTGCCATCCAAAACGATATGTTAGAGGTGAGGAAAGAGGTTGCCCAACTGGCTGATGTTGCCAAAAGTATTGAGGAGGTCGTTCGTTTTATTGCTGATGTTTCTGACCAAACCCGTCTTCTGGCGCTTAATGCAAAGATTGAGGCAGCCCGTGCCGGAGAGGCTGGGAAAGGCTTTGCTGTGGTGGCGGATGAGGTTGGTAAGCTCTCCCGCCGCATACAGGATGGGGCTTACAAGGTACGGGAGTCTGTAACTGAGATCACACAGCGCGTGATGTTGGCAGCGGACATGACCCAGAAGCTGGCAGATGGAGCAGCGGCTGCGGGACAGACTATAAACCAAGCCCCAGCAAAACTGGCGATTGTCCAAACACACTTGACGAGTATTACTTCTTATCTAGAGAACGTTGCTGCGCTCACCCAGGACCAAGCGGCAGGAAGCCAGGAAGCAGCCAGCGGAGCACAGGAGGTGGGCAATCTCGCCGAGGCAGTAGCCGCGAGTACAGCGGAGTTGGCTGACGACCTGGTCTTCCTGGCTGAAAGATTGGAGGAATTTCGCCAGTTGCTCGGGAACAGCGACTTGCCCCTCTCTGACGAAGACATGCTGGGCGTGGCCAAGTCTGACCACCTGGCCTGGATCCAGAGACTACATAACCTCTTTTGGGGAAGGGAAACTCTAACAACCAATGAAGTGACTTCAAGTCACGAGTGCCGTTTCGGCCGCTGGTACGATGGACGTGGGCAAGAAAAGTTTGGTTCTTACGCTACTTTTCCGGCACTAGCGGCTCCACACGAGCGCGTGCATGAGCTAGCAAAATTGATTGTTGATGCTTGGTACAGAGGTGAGAAAGAGGAAGCCCAACACCTCTTTGCTGAACTGAGCCAACTGTCATCAGAACTGGTGGACCAGATTGAGAAGTTAGAAAACGAGGTACGCGAGTAGCAGGGTTTTCCGCCTGGCCGCCGAAGTTTTGTAGGTGAAGTGTGGCTCTAAGTGGTCACACTACCACGGGGGGAGGCCTGAACATGACAACCAAGTGGGATTTGCCTAGTCCGGCTCTAGTAGCGGATCTGGACTGTGTAGAGCGGAACTTAGAACGCGTAGCTTACCTAGCACGGCAAAATGGGGTGAGTCTCCGACCACATATTAAGCCGCATAAATCGGTTTACTTTGCTCGGAAACAGATCGAGTCAGGAGCAAAGGGGATAACCTGTGCCAAGCTGGCTGAGGCAGAGGTGATGGCAGAGCATGGTTTTGATGACATTCTAATTGCTTATACCCTGCTAGGGCAGGAGAAGTTGGACCGGCTGAAGAGGCTGCACGAGCGCATCAGGATTATTACCATTGCCGACAGCCTGACGGTGGCACGGGGCTTGGCTAGCGTGGGTACCCGTGAGCATCCTCTACCGGTGCTCATTGAGATTGACACGGGGACGCACCGCGGCGGGCGTCAACCCGGTGAGGATGCTTTGGGTTTTGCTCGGGAGCTATCTCAGTTTGATACCCTTAGTCTAAAGGGCATCTTTACCTATGGTGGGCGACCCCACAGCTTAGAGCGCCAGGACCTTGAGACCAAAGCCAGAGCCGAGACAGAGCTGCTGCGGCAAACAGCAGCCCTCCTGAAGAAAAACGGCTTTACTATGGAGGTGATAAGCTCTGGCTCTACTCCGTCTACCTTTGTTCTGGATCAACTCAAGGGTGTTACGGAAATCCGTCCAGGCAACTACATTTTCTTTGATCGTGCTGCCCTGGCTTTGGGCATAGCAGAGGAGAATGACTGTGCTTTGCGGGTTCTGGCTACGGTGGTCAGCGTACCTCTACCAGGCTATGCAACCATTGACGCCGGTTCCAAGACATTGAGCAGCGATCCTGCCTACCTGGGCGAGGGGTTTGGGCAGCTTGTGGGCATGCCGGACGTTGAATTGGTGAAACTTAACGAAGAGCACGGCTATCTGCGCTTTAACCCGGCCACCCGCGAACTTGAGGTTGGTGATCGGGTGGAGGTTATACCGAATCATGCATGTGTTCTACCGAACTTGAGCGGTGTGATCTACGGCGTGCGTGGCGATTGGCTGGAAAAAGAGATACCTGTGGAGGCGAGAGGCAAGAACTACTAGGGTGTCAGTAGCTCTACCAGGAAGAAAAGAAAGGGGCAGGGGAAGGATGAAAAAAGAGGTCATTTTCACGGACAAAGCAGCGGCTCCCGGTGGCTGGTATTCCCAGGCGATTAGGGCGGGGGACTTTGTCTTTACTGCAGGGGTAGTCGGAGCCGATCCCGAGACCCGTCAGCTGGTGGCACCAGGGGATATGGTGGCTCAGACTGAACAGGCTCTAAGAAATCTCAAGGCCATTTTGGAGGCTGCGGGCAGTTCCCTGGAGAATGTGGTTAAGACAACTGTATTCATCGACGATGTGAGCAAGTTTAACGAGTTTAACGAAGCCTATAAGAAGTTTTTCCCCAGCGATCCACCGGGGCGCAGCACCATTCAGGTTGGCCGTTTCAAACCTGGCATGTGTGTAGAGATTGAAGCGATTGCGCTGGTGAACCAGGAGACCAGGGTATAAAACAGCCCTCCTACCGCAAACTACCCATAGGGAGGTGCTTGCGGTGGAGGGATTAGAAAACCAGAAGATGATCCAGGAGATTGTGGACTTCGTGCAGCGTCACCCGCAATCACACGCCTCACGAGTGGTGCTAAGGGAGGCATTGCAGGACTACGGTGCGGATGTCCAGAGCCGAGTTGAGGAGCTAACGGCTTCGTTGGGCCAACTGCCAGCCGGGGACCTAGAATACTGTTATTACCTAATCAAGTAGGGGGTAGGCTAGTGACCTACCCCTTCTCTCTTACACTCAAAACCACTGCAAGCGAGGGACGCGGTTGTCTTGACAACCAACATCCAAGCGGGAACCGCTGCGGAATCCGGGGAAAAGGAATTTGACCTTGAAAAGGACCACGAACACAAAAAAGCGAATTATTTCATGAACACAGTGGTGTAATATGT
>JAAYHG010000086.1 GCA_012735455.1 Bacillota bacterium | reverse complement strand
TGGCGTTGGTGTCGTCATACACAGCAGCGGCCTCGGCCAGGATGATCCCGGCCAAGATGAGACCCTGTCCGCCGGAACCGCTCAGGAGCAACTCTGTCCGCGCCATTACTGCTCGCCCCCCCTCTTGCTGGCCTCTGCAATGACCTGCTGGTACATCTCCGTGTATTCAGACCGGTCCGAACGGTGCAGGACGCCTGTAAGGAATTTGCCCTCCAACTTCTCCGGTGGAAGCTTGCTGGCGGCCTCTGCAGACACGGCGTGATCGCGTTGCCACTTCATCATTTCGGCCGGGCTCCGCATCTTGTTGCGGCGGCCAAAACCTGTCGGGCACTGAGCAATCACCTCCACGAAGGAGAAACCCTTGTGGGTGAGAGCTTGGGAGATCATTTCTTCTAGCTGACGCACATGGAAAACAGTACTCCGTGCCACAAAGGAAGCACCTGCTCCTTTGACGAGCTCGCAAACGTCAAAATTGGGTTCCACCCTACCAAAGGGTGCAGTGGTCGCCTTCGCCCCTGCGGGGGTAAGGGGTGAGTACTGGCCACCTGTCATTCCGTAAATGCTGTTGTTCACTAGGATGGTGGTGATATCGATATTACGACGGGCCGTGTGAATCAGGTGGTTACCACCAATGCCGGCTCCATCGCCGTCACCGGTAATCACAACAACATTTAACTCTGGACGGGCCAACTTGAGGCCGGTAGCAAAACCCAAAGCCCGGCCGTGAGTTGTCTGGAAGGTGTTAAAATCAATGATGGCATTGGAGCGAGCCGAGCAGCCGATGCCTGTTACAACAACAGTCTCGTCCTTGCTCCAGCCGAGCTTGTCAATAGCACGCAATAGAGCGCCGACCATGATGCCGTCCCCACAACCTGGACACCAGATATGGGGCAGTTTGTGTTGTCTTAGGTAATTCATTGTGGCGGTTGCCAAGTCACATCACCTCTTTGATCTTGGCTAGAATCTGTTCAGGGCTGATCATCAGACCATCATAACGGTTCAGCGGCAGCACATCCACTGGCAATTTCCGCACTGCCCGTTCTACTTCGCCTACCATCTGTCCCATATTCATCTCGGGTACAACAATCGCCTTTGCCTTTTCAGCCAGCCTTCTTACCGCTTCACTGGGGAAAGGCCAGAGGGTCTTGGCTTTCAGGAGCCCCGCCTTGATGCCCTCCTTGCGCGCCAGGCGTACCGCACTCCGCGCTGAACGAGCACTGCAGCCGTAGGCGAAGATAATTATCTCAGCATCGTCCGTCTCAAACTCTTCCGTGAAAATAACCTCGTCCAGGTGGTTCATGATCTTATTGTGCAGACGTTCCAAGAGCGCCTTGGCTACTGCGTGGTTATTCGTCGCCGGGAAGCCTCCCTCATCATGGGCGTTACTGGTCATGTGGTAGCGGTAGCCCTCGCCGACCGGAACGAATTCCGGCACGCCGTCTTCGCCGGCCTTGAAAGGCAGGTACTCGTTGGGAGAAACACTCACGCGTTTACGGTCTACTAGCTAAATCTCGCTGGGATCCGGCAGAACCACCTTCTCCCGCAAGTGACCTACCACTGCGTCCGAAAGAAGAATAACAGGGGTGCGGAACCTTTCCGCTAAGTTAAAGGCTGCAATGGTGAGGTCGTAGGTCTCACGCACGGTAGATGGAGCCAAGACGATGATGGGGTGGTCACCGTGAGTTCCCCAACGTGCCTGCATGACGTCGCCCTGGGCTGGCAGTGTGGGTAGCCCTGTACTGGGTCCACCACGCTGCACGTTAACAATGACGCATGGTATCTCTACCATGGCCGCATAGCCAAGATTCTCCTGCTTTAAGGTGATGCCAGGGCCACTGGAAGCAGTGAGCGCCTTCTTGCCACCGATGGAGGCACCAATCACCGCTGCCATGCTGGCCAGTTCGTCCTCCATCTGGATAAAGGTCCCTCCCACCTCAGGCAACCGGGCAGCTAGAATCTCGGCGATCTCTGTGGCTGGTGTAATGGGATAACCTGCGAAGAAACGGCAGCCAGCATCAAGAGCTGCTTCCGCACAGGCCTCGTTCCCTTGCATAAGCCGTACTCTCTTGTTAGCACTCATTTTTCTACTCCTCCTACCTCGATCGCAAAGTCCGGGCACCTGAGTTCGCATAGCTGACAACCAATGCAGGCTTCCGGGTTCTTTACCTGTACCTTGCCGTCATCACCCTGTGCAAGAACTGCTTTGGGGCAAAACTCTACGCATATGCCGCAGGCCTTGCACCACTTGGTGTTTACTTGGATCTGGTACCGCACTATCCTCACCTCCAGAGAAACCCTATTAGAAAAGGCTGCCGCAGTCTAAGCGGTAGCCTTATTCTCCGCCCCCGCTTTTCTCGTAAATGTTTCGTGCTCTCTGGGCCAAAACCTTTGGTCATTTTGCACAAAGATCATATACGAAATTGCTGAGGCGCATCATTGCTGACTTTGCGTGAACTTGTAAGGTCTTAACCCACCCGTCCTGCTAGGAATCTCTTCAATCGCGCCATGGCTTCGCTGATGTTCTCATAGGAATTAGCATAAGAAAGCCGCACATAGCCTTCACCACAGGTACCAAAAGCCGAGCCGTGTACCACTGCAACACCAGCCTCTTCCAGGGCAGCATTTACAAACTCCATGGACGTCAGGCCTACAGCCTTAACGTTCAAGAAGGCGTAAAAGGCACCCCTGGGCTCCACCAAGGACACCCCCGGCGCATCGGATAGTTCACGATACACCAGGTCGCGGCGGCGCGCAAACTCGGCAACCATCTCACGTACACAGTCCTGCGGCTCGGATGTAGCGGCAATAGCACCGTACTGGGCAAAGGTGGGGGCGCAGGTGGTGGTGTATTGGTGTACCTTGAGCATGGGGAGCATCAGGTCTTTCTGCGCCACCACATAAGCCAAACGCCACCCAGTCATGGCATAGGCCTTGGAATAACCATTAGCGGTGATGGTGCGTTCTGCCATACCTGGCAGCGAGGCAATGGATATGTGCTGAGCACCGGGATAGATGATCTTTTCGTAGATCTCATCGGTAAATACTAGAAGATCGTGCTTTATGGCCAGGTCCGCTATTCCCTGAAGTACTTCCCGTGGATAAACACATCCAGTGGGGTTGTTAGGTGTGTTAAAGATGATCATCCGTGTGCGCGGAGTTAAGGCTTTTTCGATATCCGCCACATCCACACCCCAACCATTCTCTTCTCGCGCCGAAACAATCACTTGAACAGCGCCTATCATCTGCGCCACTTGGACGTAGTTTATGAAAGCAGGCTCAATGACAATAACCTCATCACCGGCATTAAGAAGTCCTACCATGGTCATAAAGATAGCTTCAGCAGCACCCACGGTAACTACGATTTCCGTTTCCGGGTCGGCCTGAATCCCGTTCTCCTCCGCCAATTTCTTGGCAATGGCCTCGCGGAGTTTCAGAAGCCCACGGTTAGGACCGTAATGAGTCTGCCCTTCTGTGAGAGCCTGCTGAGCAGCAGCCACAATGTGCGGCGGGGTATCAAAGTCGGGTTCACCAATGCTCAGACTAATAATGCTTTTGCCTTGCGCAGCCAAGGCACGTGCTTTTTCCGACACGGCCCTGATCTGTGAGAGCTGCACTCCCGCCATTCGTTTCG
>JAAYHG010000085.1 GCA_012735455.1 Bacillota bacterium | reverse complement strand
TAGATACATACACACTCCACACCCCAGCCTACGTGATAATATGATTAATTATATAACTGTATATATGGTACATTATACCACCAGAGGAGTCAATATCCAGATTGATTTGCGACAAATTTTTTTCAAAAACCCTCTATTCCGGACTCACTCACTTAACAGTGTTACCCATACAGACAGCAAACTCCCGCTGACTTCAGCGGGAGTGCTTGTTCTAAATTGGTAGCCCCAAGGGGATACGCCCCCCTGTTGCCGCCGTGAAAGGGCGGTGTCCTAAACCACTAGACCATGGGGCCACGGGTCTTCAGCGCTCAACATGAAAGAGTGTACTATAAACCCGGGCCCCTGTCAATGGTGTCTTATAGGAAATTGTGGTGCACTGTTAACTTAGATCCACTGACTTATCTTGGCATCAATGCTACTAATCACCGCACGGGCATTGGCATAGGCATAGTCTGGCGGAAGTAAAGTACGAACCAGATACTCCTTGTTAGTTTCGTCGGGGTCAATGGCTGCTACCAAATCTGGGCGTAGTGATGTATCTGGATCGTTGAAGCGCAGGGGCAAGAGCCATTTGTAGCCCCCTGCCTCCGCATTTTTGTCCCGATACCACTGCGGCACGGCAACCTGAGCATCAATCCGGTGGGCGGTTGTAACTGCACCGTAAAGAACCAAGAAGCGTTGGTAGGGTGTGAGGTTGGGCAGAATTTCTCTAATTCGTGACTCGTGGTCCCGGAGGTAATGGTCAAAATTAAACTGAAGCTTGTAGTCGCTCCGATACTTAGGATACTTGTATTTAGGAGCCTTGGGAGCCTTTTCCCTCACCGTGGTAGCGGAAGCAGAGCCCAAGGAAACCTCAAATGATTCACCCTTAAAAACAAACGTGGCTACAAAGGGTTGCCTGTTTTCTAAGCGATTCTTCATAAATAATACCGTTATCGGCTGGCCATCGGTAGAAACTAGGTGTCCCACCCGCCAGAGGCAATAGGAATCGTCTTTAGCAAACTTGAGCAATCCCTGTTCTCTAGCAATCTCAAAGTTATAATCCATATAAATAGATAAAACTTGCAGGTTGTCGCCCCAGTTCTCCCTTACAGCGAACTCGGCCACCTTTTGAATGATAGCATCGGGAACATGGGCAAAGAGTCGCAACAATGTCGGGTAATCGTTTTCCGGCAATCTGTGTCCCTCCTTGTAATATGTAGGCAACTTCTCTGCACAACCTAAGAGAAGTTGCTAGGCTTAGTAGCTTCGACATTGTGCAGCCTTTACCCTGCCAAATACTACAAATCTCTCCCACCGACATGAGCAAGGATAAGTCACCGCTCAAAGCAGCTGTCGCAGCCGCTCTAATTCACTTTTGGGGAGTGAGCCGATGGAATGTTTGAAAGATATAACAAAAACTCCGGGCCAATGCATGCTCGGAGTTATGCTCGTAAGAAAACTGGCTGCGGGACTAGGATTCGAACCTAGGCAACATGATCCAGAGTCATGTGTGCTACCGCTACACCATCCCGCAACACTTTCACTTTCAACATAAGTTATCTTAGCACAAAGGCTATCCCAAGTCAAGAAACCGGAGCTGGAAGTGGCAACAAGTTTTGTCAACCTGGGACCTGCTCATCATACTGTTGGTTTCGTTTTACACTTGAGCAGGGGGTAGGACCTCCCTTGCTGAAAAAACGAAGGACCTCTACTAAACGGTCGATGTCGGCCCTATTGTTATAAAAGTGCACACCTACACGCATGGAAGTGGGCGAGGCAACATGAACTCGCACCCCATGGGCAGCCAGTACACGGTCCGTAAGTTCCCAAGAAGCCGGGAAGGTAAGGTAAGTAATACCGGAACGGTTGTCTTGCGGGAATGGTCCCACTACACCCACTCCAGGTACAGTTGTAACCCGTTGGTAGAGGTACTCGGTAAGGCCCAGGATGTAACTTTCTACATCCGCCTTACCTAAGGAGAGGTAGTTCTTGATGGCCGCCTCCATACCCCAAAGACCGGCCCAGTTGAGACCACCCAGCTCGAAGCGCCGGGCATCAGGGTGATAATAAACCTGATCCTTGGGAGAATTCATCCGGTTCGGGGTGCCTACCCAGCCAAAGTAACGAGGGGTTATACGCTCCAGGAGCCTGGCACTGACATAACCGAAACCAATGCCAAACATGTTGCCCAGCCACTTGTAGCTAGAGGCAACCAGAAAGTCCACCTGCATACTCTGAACGTCTATCTGCATGGCTCCTATGCCCTGAGTGGCATCTACAGCGAGGAGTAATCCTCGTTTCCGGCAAAACTGACCCACCTCGTAGAGGTTGTGCCTAAAGCCAGAGGTATTTTCCACAAAGCAGAGAGAGATAGCAATGGTCCTATCGTCTACTAGCGCTGCTAAACGCTTCAGAGGCACCATCCCGTTCTCGGCCGGGGCGAGACGAACCTCTAGACCTCTTCGCGACTGGTTAAGCCAAGTGAGGGTGGTGGCAGGAAAGGCCAGGCTGGTAGAGACAATATTGGCGCCTGATTCCCAATCAATACCGCTGGAGAGAACATTGAGCGCGGAGGACGAATTGAAGTCATAGAAAATCTCGCCGGCCTGAGCGTTTATCATCTCCGCCACCAGCGAACGGAGCTTGTCTGCCCGCTCCCAGTTCTTCAAGTACCAATCCATGTCCATGGCGTCATCATAGCGTCGGTCTAGGTAACTCTGGATCTCATTATAGCTCTCCATGGAGATAAGTCCGGTGGTACTGTGGTATCCAGGTAAGCCTGGCTCTGCAAGACAGGATAGGACTGGCGCACCCGCGCAAATTTGTCCATACCGCGCGCCTCCTCTCAGTTTGCAAGCAACCGTTCGGACAAGAAGACCCGTTCAGGCTACCGTCCCTTAGACCAAAGATTATCCTATTTTACGTAAGCCGGGCCAAGAATGAGATTATGCCTATTTGCAGGATGATGATGGCTGGTACCCCATAGGTGAAACTAAGGTGCCGGGTTTTATGCCGGAAAAGGTACATCCCGGCCCAAACCCCTAGCGACCCGCCCAACAGCGCTACAAGAAAAAGTGTGCGTTCAGGCACACGCCCTTGTTGACGTCGCGCCAAGTTCTTATCCCAGCCCATCAAGCCACAGGCAAAAAGATTACCTGCAAGGAGGATTGCGAACATACCGAGCACCTTTGTTGCACCCTCTCCCATACTAAGACATCACTTCTCTCTGCGAACCCGCTTACGAAGAATGGTCTTTAATAAAAGCCTCTATAGAGCGGTCATAGGTTACCTCCGCTTCCCGCGAGAACAGGCAGCCGGGTATTTCACCATACTGCTTGTGGTAGGCTATACACTCGCAGCAGCGGCCTTTACGCGGACAAGGTTCATATGTGCAGCTGCAGCGTTCCCTATTGGCCTTCAGATTACACTTGAACAAATTATCTCCCCCTTTGCATCACTTAAGTTCGCTATCATTCTGTTGGTTCCTCCTTTAACGCTGCAACGATCCCTTGGCAGGATTTCTCACCCCTGGGGCAAATAGTTAAGAAGGAAAAATAAGGGGGCGACATCATGTTTGTATGCCCGCACTGCCAAGCACGTTACGGCACGGAAGAACCTATCTGGCGCTGTACTTGTGGAAGCTACTTAAATCCTGACTTTGATTTACCTTTTGAACCGAAGCGCATCGCAAAAGACAACTACTCCCTTTGGCGTTACAGTCATGCTCTACCCCTTGCCCCAGGGGCTTCGATTGTTACCCTGGGCGAAGGTTTTACTCCCCTCCTACCCCTTTCCTGGCGGGGCAAAGAGATACTTTTTAAACTGGATTACCTGTGCCCTAGCGGTTCATTCAAGGACAGAGGCACCACGCTCCTGGTCTCCCAACTTGAGACCTGGGGTATAAAAGAAGTGGTAGAAGACTCCTCCGGCAACGCCGGGGCCTCCTTGGCCACCTACGCTGCTCGGGCAGGGATTAACTGCACCATTTACGTGCCCGCCAAGGCCAGCCGCGGCAAGCGGGTTCAAATAGCCTTGAGCGGTGCTCATCTGGTAGCGGTGCCAGGTAGCCGCGAGGACACCACACGCGCTGTCCTGACTGCCGCAGAAAACACCTTCTACGCCAGTCACAACCTGAGCCCTCTCTTTACCGAAGGGGTCAAAACTCTGGCCTTTGAACTGGCGGAACAGCTAGACTGGAGCTTGCCGGATAGCATAATTGTCCCAGCCGGCAACGGTAGCCTTGTGCTGGGGCTGGCAGCCGGAATGCAGCAGCTTTGGAAAGCCGGAGTAATATCCACCCGACCTCGTCTCATTGCTGTGCAAACTAGTGCTTGCGCTCCCCTGGCTACCGCCTTCGCCGCCGGGCAAACCGAACCCGCATTAATCAGCAAGGGAGAGACCCTGGCTGAAGGAATCGCCTCTTCCACCCCACCCCGCGGCCACGAAGTTCTGGCAGCAGTAAGGGAGAGCGGCGGTACCTTCGTCACTGTGAGCGAAGAAGAGATCATCTCCGCATTGCTTGAGCTCGCTCGCTGCGGTATCTATGTAGAGCCCACCTCCGCCACAGTAGGAGCGGCGCTGAACCAGTGCCTAGAAACAGGAACCATAAGCCGCACCGAACGTGTAGTAGTGGTGCTGACTGGCAGTGGGCTCAAGGCCACAGATAAGTTGCTGGAGGTTTATGGTAGGAGATTAGATCTCTAAGATGAGCGAGGCACCAACAAGGGTGCCTCGCTCATCTCTAAAGACAGTCATCGCGGCTGTTTCCGGCATGTTGATATTGATTTAAATTGCGTCGGCTGAAGAAAGGTCTTGCCCTTTTCCCAGAGCTCTTACTCCACTGTTCGTTGCCCGATAAAGTCAATGGCACGCTCAAGGCGTTTCAGGCACTTCTCACGACCAAGGAGAGCCATAAGCTCAAAGAGGCCAGGACCTATGGTACGGCCGCTCAATGCTAGCCGGGTAGGGTGGATGAGTTGCGCGGCCTTGATACCCAGTTCCTCCGCCAGCTGCCGATACTCACTCTCGATACTCTCATAAGTAAAGTCCGCAAGTGCCTCCAGGCGAGCTCTTGCCTGACACAGTCGATCTGCTGCTGCAGGATCGGAGAAATGTTTCTGCACGCCTTTCTCGTCGTAGTCAAACCCGTCTTTGAAGAAATAGCTTACTGCGTCAGCTAGCTCCTCTAAGGTTTTGGCCCGATCACGGGTGAGCAAAACAGAATCGTGGGCGAGCCTAAGCTCGTCTTCACCGGGCTCTTCACCGATAAGGCCCAACCGTTTAAGGAAGGGCAGTGTCTCTTGCACAACACGCTCTCCCGGTAAATTGCGCAGGTAGTACCCGTTAATCCAGGTCAGCTTCTTAGTGTCATAAATAGCGGCATTCTTTGAGACCCGCTCCAGGCTGAACTGCTTCACTATGTCCTCCAGGGGCATGATTTCATCAGTCCCCTCCGGTGACCAACCAAGCAGGGCCAGATAGTTAATGATGGCTTCTTGCAAATAGCCTTGATCCCGGAACTCTTCCACCGAGGTCGCTCCGTGCCGCTTGCTGAGTTTCGAGCGATCCGGAGCTAAGATCATGGGCACGTGGGCAAACTGAGGCAGCTCATACCCCAAGGCCTGATAGAGCAGCACCTGCCGCGGTGTATTGGAAAGATGTTCCTCGGCCCGAATGATGTGGGTCAACCTCATGGCATGATCATCAACAACACAAGCGTAGTTGTAGGTGGGCATGCCGTTGGACTTGATAATAATAAAGTCGTCTAGAATACTGTTCTGGAAAACCACACGGCCGCGGATCAGGTCGTCCACCACTGTCTCACCCGTCTCAGGCACCTTGAGCCGGATCACTGCCTGCCGGCCCTCAGCCGCCAGACGAGCGCACTCCTCTTCAGACAGATTGCGGCAGTGCCCGTCATAGCGGGGAGGACGCCCCGTACGCCGGGCCTCTTCCCGTTTGGCCTCTAACTCTTCGGGGGTACAGTAACAAAGGTAGGCCTTACCCTTATCGATAAGTTCTTGCGCCTTGTCTTCATAAAGGTGCAGTCGCTCGGACTGAAAGTAGGGACCGTACTCGCCGCCAATTTCCGGACCCTCATCCCAATCAAGGCCGAGCCACTTGAGGGAAGAGATAATCTGATCCACCGAAGCCTGGGTGGAGCGTTCCACATCGGTGTCCTCAATCCGCAGGACGAAGGTTCCTCCAGTGGAGCGGGCCAACAGCCAATTGAAAAGGGCTGTCCTGGCTCCACCGATATGTAGCTTACCAGTGGGGCTCGGCGCAAACCTTACCCTCACCTTCTCCATAACAATCCCTCCCGTGAGCGCCAATCGCAAGGCTTATCACAGGTTTCAGTATATCACACGCTGAGGCTAATTTCATCCCCTACCCCCTGATTCTAAGGCCGAAGGGAAGGAAGCGTAGGACAGCGAACAGCTGGCGCTGCGTCTGTTCCCTGAACCTATTCTGCTCCCAATTAGTCCACTTTATTCTAATATTGGATAATCCACCCAGGATAAGGAGTCCTGCGAGGGTAAAAATAGTCTAGAGAGCAACACGACAAGAGGTGATACAAAATGTGGAAAAACCTTATCAAAGGCATGCCGCGTAAGAAGCGCTTTTCTTGGAGCAGTTTCTTGCTGGGCGCGATAACTGTAACAGCATTGTCCCCCTGGGCCCGGCGGCAGTTGAAAAGGCTGGCCGTAACAGGGGCCATTGGTACGCTCAACGCTGGAGACCAAATGCACAAGTGGTCCAACCAGGTCAAGGACAGCTGGGACAAAATGGTGAAAGAGATCCGCGGTAAAAAGTGTGACTTTGCGACGGCCAACGACGAGAATGCAAGACTCAACACTAAACAGTGGCAAACAGATTTTGACCAGAATCCCGAATTTGACCCTGGCTCAACAGAGGAGTAGAGTAGTCCCTTAGGGGGGCCGCCTTGCTAATGCGGGACGGCTCCTTTTAATTGCCTGGAGCGCCATCCTTCAAGGAGGAAGCGCCGTCTGAGGCCCCGGGCTATAAAACTGCCTTTATTCACCCCAGGACTCTTAGTCCGTCCACAACGCGGGTAAGATAGGTTACAAGGGCCTTTTTTCCCAGTCTGCGGAACCACAAAATTATGGCAGGGAGGATTTAGTGCTCAAGAGGCGAATCTCCTGGTAGTTTGGGCGAAAGAAGGTTTTAGCATGCAATGCCTTTACCCTGTACAACCTGTTGTTGGGGTCGGCGCTGTCATTATTCATAACGAGAGCATCCTCTTGGTGCGTCGCGGTAAGGAGCCGGCTCAAGGGTTGTGGAGCATTCCTGGTGGAGCCGTGGAGTTGGGCGAGGTCCTGTCTGAGGCTGTGGAACGCGAGGTTCGAGAAGAATGTGGACTCAAAATCCAGGCAGGGCCGGTGGTGGCGGTCTTGGACTCTCTAACTAGGGATGCTAAGGGGCAAGTGGCCTATCATTATGTGCTGGTGGATTTCTGGGCCGAGGTAAAGGGGGGCAAACTTAGACCCAGCTCTGATGCCAAGGAAGCCTCCTGGGTACCCTTGGCAAAACTCCCCCGTGAGAGACTCACCCAAGGATTGATTCCACTCCTTGAACATCTTGGCTGTCTAAACGGCACGCCGCCCACCAAGCCGCCACACAGCATTCTTTACTGGAGCCAGGCAGGGCAAATCCCAGGCACGCGCTGACATTATCGCTAGCGAAAGGCCAGGTGGTAAACTTGACACCAGACCCCATAGCCTTTTACATCGGTTCTATTCCGGTACGTTGGTATGGCATCCTCATGGCTGTAGCTCTTATGGTAGGAACCTGGCTAGCGCTGCAGGAGGCGCGGCGTCAAGGCTTGGACGAGGACACCTTCCTTAACTTCATTCTTCTGGCTGCACCGCTTGGATGGCTCGGCGCCCGGCTTTACTATGTGGTTTTTCAGTGGGACTATTACCGCACTCACCTAGCGGAAATACCCCAGATATGGCAAGGCGGCCTGGCTATTCACGGCGGCCTCATCACAGCTATTGTGGTGGGTATCTGGTACACGC
>JAAYHG010000084.1 GCA_012735455.1 Bacillota bacterium | reverse complement strand
GTTCTAACTCAAGTGCATAGAGTTTCGGAGCTCGATCTGAAATGAAAACATTGTCGTTCCACTCCACCAACGCATAGTTGGCTACCTGATTGATATCACGCCTTTCTCCGATACCAATAGATTGCAGGTATTTTCTCGGGAATAAATGATGGCGCTCAATTGCAG
The DNA here is from genome assembly GCA_012735455.1 of Bacillota bacterium. Lineage (GTDB taxonomy): Bacteria > Bacillota > DTU030 > DUMP01 > DUMP01 > JAAYHG01. Next base: position 2,690 of record JAAYHG010000084.1, on the reverse strand, counting down.
CCTTTGGTGCCCTTATGGAAGGATCTAATAACTCACTGACCTTCATCTTTGAATACAGGACTTGAGCGTCCAACAAACACAGGGCTGCATAGTAGGCAAACTGGCCTGTGCTTCTGGCAGAGGCAGTAGCCAGATCGTTAGTCAACGTAAATTCCCAGTAGTCCTCTGTGAGTACAGCGTCAATCTGGCGGTTCAAGACTTCCACAAACTGTTCTGGGTCTTCTAAACCACGGAACATGGCCAGATCTTGTTCCATTCGCGATTCTGTACCTTCGGTATATCTCCCTGTTAAGGCAACCATAAAGGACCACGAGGCCAGTGCCTTTCGCAAGCGATGCGGGGCAACATGGAAGCCTCGTTTACCAATCAGCCACAAGGCATAAGTGTAAACAAGCGCCAATTGAGATGTTATAAGCTGGCTACCAGGATACCCAGACATCCTTATAACCTTGAAAAACTCATGCCAATTCTGCAAGTCCAAAGTGTAGGCCTGCGCTTCGCGCAAGAATTTGAACTGCCGATCCCGTTGTTCCTCAGAAAAAACCTTAGTTTGCAAATCTTTACCACGCAATAGGGAATACACGTGTTCTAGGCGTGCCCACCTGAATCCTAGGGCCACACTAACCCGCAACAACTGATCTGGGCTCGGCTGGATGTAGTGGTTGTATGACGACGGCCGGTTGTTCTCCGATGGCTTCTTGGCCTCTCGGCAAAACCTTTCTAATTCTGCTCGCCCCTCATCCCAGACTACTGACATCAGCGTGAGAATAAAGTCAGCCTGATTGAGAGACTTACCCTGACTATTTATGCGCACAAAAATGTCCGCTACTTGTTCTTCGTCTACTGAAGATGAGATTTCTAATGCTGTCAGGGGATAGCTTTGCAAGCTGTACAGTCGGTCTATGGCATCAGAGATTATCTCCACTTCTTGTTCTGAGATGTTGCGAGTTTTGCGAAGCCGTTCGATGAAGTCCTTCACAAACCTGTAGTGGCTTGAGGAAGGATCCCACAGGAGACTGATGTCCGAAATCCATTCCGGATCACGTTGGATAGCCGGATTGGCCACCTCAAACACTTGCTCTTGAGGATGAAAAGCAATACGGATAGGGCGCTTAGAATAGTCCTTGTCAACAACTGGTATGCCTTTAATAACTGCGTATAGAGCTGTGAGACGCTGTTGCCCGTCTACAATCAATAGGCTAGGGGCTTTCTGCTTTTTGTTCATACCCATTACACGGTGCTCTCCCGGTAGGCCGTTCTCCCAAAACAGCAGATAACCGATGGGATAGCCACGGTACATGGAATCAAAAAGATCCTCACTTTGGCATCGGACCAAACGAAAGGCCGTTGGATGTCGGGTAGTCCGATTTCTCCCAAGTGGATATGCTCAATGAGTCCACTGAGCGAGTAATCCACTTTCTTAAACAATACCTGTGACACTGGCTTCTCCCCCTCGACAACACTTCTTGGTCGGCATTGGGGTCAAACTCCTACAATCACTGCGTTTAGTTTGGGCACTCCCAACCTTTTCACCTGCATAACTGGCACGCTTTTAAGTACGTTCTTGCTTAGCATCACACCTCGGTGTCTTTCACTATCTATATACATAATCTATATACATAGGCAATGAAGAGTCGAGTCAATCCACTGCCACAAGCTCCTTCTTAAGCTCCTGAACGAATGCACGGGCAGTTTCCTCGACGTTATGCCGCCATGAGTCGTAGACACCTTGATCTGAGCGCGTAAACTCAAGGGTAGGGAGTTGGTCAAGTGCCTCCGGTTCAACCCGGAACACTTCTCCACAGACTTCTCTTGTTCTACTCTCGGGCCAAGAACCATCCTAAACATTTCGCGCGCAAGGGAGATCCTTCCCGATCTAACACTCCTCACTCCAGCTCTCCTCTTGTGGGCAGTGCTTTAGTCGTATAGGCACGGCGGAGATCGGTGATCTCATCGGCCAAACGTTCCAATTCTAATCCCCAGACGGCATCGGATGAACCTTTCAAAGCCTCTTCCAACCGATCTAGTTCCCTCCGCAACTGCGCAAAATCATAAATGGGGTACGGGCTTTCTTGTGCAGCTTCATGTCCTGGTGCAGTCACAGACATCGACCTTGCAGTAAGCTCAACAGTCTCCTCCCAGGCCGGAATATGCGTGGTCAAACCGAGTCGCTGGCTCAAGACTTCCGCCAATGCGCTGCGGGAATCCTCTTCACCGTGCACCAAGAACACACGCTGTGGCCGGGTGCTAAACGACCGCAACCACTGCTCAAGCTGGGCTTGGTCAGCATGAGCAGAGTAAGCACTTATGGTTTCGATGCGGGCTCTTACGGCCACGTCTTCGCCAAGAATCTTGACCCATTTTGCGCCCTCGAGCAGTCTTCGTCCTAGCGTTCCTTCAGCTTGGTATCCCACTAGGAGCACACAGGCCTCAGGGCGCCAGAGGTTATGTTTTAAGTGATGCTTAATTCGTCCCGCATCGCACATGCCGCTGGCTGAGATAATAATGCTGCCCTTGGCCTTCATATTCAGCTCCTTTGAGTCATCTACTGTACGCACAAACTTAAGGTTCTCAAAAGTAAGGGGTACAGCGCCTTCTTTCAATATCTCCCAGGTTTCGTGATCGTAGTATCCTGGGTTCTTGATAAAAACCTCTGTGGCTCTAGTGGCTAAAGGGCTATCCACGTATAC
>JAAYHG010000083.1 GCA_012735455.1 Bacillota bacterium | reverse complement strand
GAGTATCTGGACGCCATTGCTGCTGTGAAGCCAGCAACAAACTCTCTAACCTTAGTGCCACACGGGGCTGTGCGGGCCATGGCTCTGGGATGGGAGAATCGCGCGGCTACACCGGCCGAGTTGGAGCGTATGAAGGCAATTCTGGCTCAGGCCATGGAAGAGGGTGGAGTTGGGTTTTCTACCGGCCTGATCTATCCACCTGGGATGTATGCGGAGCGAACTGAGTTGGTGGAGCTGTGTCGGGGCGCGGCCAGCTATGGCGGTTTCTTTGTGGTTCATATGCGTAACGAGGCCGACTACGTGCTCGATTCCATCCGCGAGGTTACCAGCATCTGCTTAGAGGCGGACTGCCCGCTGCACATCTCGCACCTGAAGGTGGCTGGCAGGCGCAATTGGGGTCGGGCAGGGGAGTTGCTGGCCCTCTTGGACGAGGTGCGTTCTCAGGGGTTAGAGGTGACCTTTGACCAGTATCCCTACATCGCCGGCAGTACCATGCTGGATGCGGTTATTCCGCCGCGCTTCCATACCGGCGGCACCAAGAAACTGCTGGAGAACCTGCGCGATCCGGCCATCAGGGAAGAGATTCGCCAGGTGCAGGAGAACATCAAGCCGGAGCGTTGGGAAAACTGGGTGGACACCTGTGGCTGGGAAAATGTTATGGTGAACGCTGTAATCAGCGACAAGATCCGGTTTGCTGAAGGCAAGTCCATTGCCGAAATTGCCAAGGAAACAGGCAAGACCCCGTTGGACGCGGTGTGCGACCTTTTGATCGAGGAAGACGATGCTGTAACCATGACGATTTTCTACGGTTCTGAGGACGACGTGAAAGAGATCATGCAGAGTGAGTATATGACTCTCTGCTCGGACGGTATTGTCGGCGGCAAACCTCACCCGCGAGTATACGGCACCTGTGCCCGCTTCCTGGGTAAGTATGTACGGGAGGAGAAGGTTCTGTCCTTGCCCCAGGCCATCAGGAAAATGACTTCCCTTCCTGCACAGCGGCTGGGGCTCCAGGACCGCGGGTTGATCAGGGAAGGAATGGTGGCTGACATCACGATCTTTGACCCTGCCCGGGTAGAGGAGAAAGGGACCTACGCCGAGCCCAACCAGTATCCTGAAGGGTTCAGGTATGTGCTGGTGGCCGGCCAGCTGGCTCTGAAAGAGGGTAAACTCACCGGGGTTCGTGCCGGAAGGGCCTTGCGGCGGAGAAACTAAAGCCGTGCCGACAAAAGTGGCCGCAGCTGCGGCCACTTTTTTGTCTGTCCCTCCAAGAAGAAAACGCCAGGAAGTGTTATTCAGCTAGGCAGAAGTGTGAGTAGACACTCTTGGCGATCTTGGCGATGAGGCAGGCTCCAGCGCGGTTGTCGCTCAGGTTATCCGTTAACACTACCAGAATGCAGGGCCGCTTAGGAATGTAGATGATACCGGCATCATGTTCCACTCCCGGTAGGTCACCGGTTTTGTGGGCAATAACAATGTCCTCAGGTATTAGGGCAGGGAGTTTGTCTCGTATTTGCTGGCGCTGCATGGTGTTGATAATGGTTGCTGAGATGACAGGGCTCAGTACCTGTCCCCGGTAGAGAAGGCGCAGGAAGAGACCCATGTCTCCGGCTGAGGTGATGTTATCCCTTCCGGCTTGGGCGGCGGACAGGTCCATCATCTTGCGCTGCAGGAGCGTGTACCTGAGGCCCAGCTCTGCTGCTTAGGTATTTACCTTAGCAAAACCGATGCGGTCAAGAATCTCGTTGGTGGCGGCATTGTCGCTCTGGACGATCATCAGCGTACCCAAATCCCTGAGGGGGAGAGAAACGTCAGGGCTGAGTTCGCTTAAGGCGCCGGCTCCACCGACCCGGTTTTCTGGTTTCAATGTTACCTTTTCCTCCAGGCTGAGTTCCCCTGCCGCGGCAGCTCGAAGGAGGGCGGCCAGGATAAGGACCTTTATCAAACTGGCAGCGGGGAAGGGACGTTCAGGGTTGACTGAAAACACTGTGCTACCTTGGATATCCTCCAGGTAGATGGCGACCTGTCCTGTTAGTCCTGCGAGCTGCGCGAAGAGTTCCTGCTCGAGAAGCATGTCTTAACACCTCCTGGCATAGAATCCTGGTTATTAAGCGTAGTATGCAGAGGTAGGAAGCATTACCACCCTGCAGCGAGGATTACGTCGAAAGAAGACAGGAGGACCTTACTTCCAAAATGTGGAAGCTAGCAGAGAGAAAAATCCAAGGGGTGTTAACATGGGGAGTTCAGTCCTGCGGCTGTTCATCGTAGCCTTTGTGTTTGTAGCCTTTGCTGTCGGAGGGATAGCTGAGCCTGCTGCAGTGGTGCAGGCCCTATCGGATTTACCCCAAGCTAGCGGCTCCACAGATGCAGGCCTGCTGGAGGTGCCGCATGATCTGAGCGAGCTACCCTCTGCCGTAGGCTTTCTTTTGGGTGCGGCACGGGAATGGGATGGTTATGTTAGTCTTGCCAGTGTGGGTGCAGCTTTTGGTGGCAGCGTCCAGCAGGGAGCTCTAAAGGGCCAGTACCTTTTGAATCTTCCTACAGGTACTCTGGAGCTACAGCAAGATTCCCAGGTGGCCTCTTACCAAGGTGTTGAACGTGGTTTGGGCTCCCCTTTTTCTCTAAGAGACGGCAAACCTTGTCTTAAGGTGACGGATGTTGCCGAGCTTTTGGACTACGAGGTTTACTCGGAAGAACAAGAGGTGATCCTCTTGGCGGCGCAGGGTGCAGAGCAGGCAGTGGGCCTGGTTGAGGGGCGCACCTTCATGGAGGGTCCGGCTTGGTATCTTGTGGGGCGTGTCTGGAACAGTGGTGAGTGGGCCCGGGAACTGACCCGCGTGTCCTGGGAGGTTGGTACCTAGGATGGAACAATAACTGCACGAACGGCAGGTTATATCAACAGCATTAACCCCACTCTTGTCAAGCCTTTCAAGCTCATCCTGCCCTTGCGGGGTGATGCTTCCTGGTACCGGGTTAGGGTTGCCCCTGGTTTTCTCTCTCGACCGCGGGAGATAACCCTTGTTGCAGCCAATCCCTCTCCTTATGGAGACCGTCCAGCTCACTACTTGAGCCTGCTTGGGGAGGTCACCAATGTGGGAGAGGCCAGGTGCGATTTTACTAAGGTCATGGTGGAGTTCTACGATGACATGGGACGCTTGCTGGATGTGGACGGGGCATTTCTTAGCAGCCTGGAATCGGGGGAGACACGTGCTTATACTGCCTACACAACCCGGGTTAAGCAGGCCTGTACCTGGCAGGTAACCTTTGATTAAGTCCCGGAAATGCTTTTCTTGACCTGCCCACTTGCCTAACCTATAATGGGTAAAGATAGCAGGCGCTTAAGAGCGGGAGGGCGGGTTATGCGTCTTAAGAGTAGCAGTGTAACAGAAACCGAAAAGATTGGAGCGGCGCTAGGAGCCCTGGCTTTTGCAGGTATGGTGGTGGTACTCAGTGGCGAACTGGGTGCGGGTAAGACAGCCTTTAGTCGCGGTGTGGCCCGTGGCCTGGGGGTGAGAGGACCGGTTACCAGCCCTACTTTTACCTTGATTAACGAATACACCGGACGTCTGCCCCTGTATCATTTTGATGTTTACCGACTGAATGATCCGGTAGAATTGGCAGACCTGGGCTATGAAGAGTACCTGGAGGACGAGGGCGTTTGCCTGATTGAGTGGGGCGATCTGGTGCAGGAATGGCTGCCTAAAGAGCACCTTAAGGTACAGCTTAAGGGACAGGGTGACACCCGCACCCTTACCTTTACGGCCCAGGGGCAGCGCTACGAGAAGCTGATAAAGGAGCTGAAGGCTCGTGTGGATTCTGGCCCTGGAGACAGCCACGCCCGCAGCTAGTGTAGCCCTCCTAAAAGACGGGGAGGTTGTTGTGGAGCACAATGAGCGCTCCCGGCGGCGCCACGCCGAGAGTCTGGTACCAGTTATAGATATCTTACTCCGAGAACAAAACCTGAAACCAGCTGAGCTGGGCGCTGTGGCCTGTGGCATAGGGCCGGGGTCCTTTACCGGACTGAGGATCGGCCTTAGTACGGCTAAAGGGCTGGCCCAGTCCCTGGACTTACCCCTCGTTACTGTTAGTACCTTGGATATCTTAGCAGCGGGGGTTCCCTGCCCTGACTACCTCATGGTTCCCCTTTTGGACGCCAAACAGGGTCATATTTATGCCGCTTTTTACCGGGGGGACTCGCCCCCTCCTGTGCCGCTCACGGGTTACCTGGCCTTAAAGCCGGACGAACTGGCCGAAAAGGTCAAGAGCTTGGCTGGCGACGGCCCGGTGGTGGTGTTTGGCGATGGGGCTCGCCTGTGCCGCAGTGCTTTTTTTGCGCAAGAAGTGCTGCTACGGGAGTTGCCTGTGGGTTTTGGTTTCCCCCGGGCGGGCGTGTTGGGCCGACTGGCTCATCTTCGCCTGGCACAGGGTGAAGCGGGGGATCCAGCCCTGGCCGAGCCTCTTTACGTAAGGAGGGCGGCGGCAGAAATAGCCAGGGAGGCGAGGGAACGTGCTTCCTGCTGATGTGAATATTGGGCCGATGACCATGGATGACATCCCTGGTGTGCTGGAAGTGGAAGAGCGCTCCTTTACCGTCCCCTGGAAAAAAGATGCCTTTGTATTTGAACTGCTGCACAATAAGGTGGCCTACTACCTGGTAGCTAAAGCGGCGGACAAGGTTGTGGCTTATGGTGGGATGTGGCTCTTGGTGGATGAGGCCCACGTTACCAACATTGCTGTACATCCTGAGCGGCGCAAGGAGGGTATTGGCGAGGCGTTAATGCTGGGCCTTATGGCTCGGGCCAAGGAATACGGTGCAGATAGCATGACGTTGGAGGTGCGGAAGTCCAACTGGAGTGCCCGGAAACTATATGAGAAGCTGGGCTTTGTTGTTCTGGGTTGCCGCCGAGGATACTACAGCGAGACAAAGGAAGATGCCCTCATCATGTGGAAATTTGGGCTTTGAACCGATGAAAGAAAGGACGGTACTAGACCGTCCTTTCGCGATCAAGCAGCTTGTTATATAATGACTTTGGGGTGAGGGGTATGCGCAGGCGGACACTGACTTTACGCGCTTGGGTTATAATTGTGGTTACGGCGGTGGTGATCTCCTCCCAGGCGCTGGTGGCTGCCCTAACAGCCCGTGTCATGGAGCGCAACATGCGTAAAGAGATCGGAGAGAATGCCTTGAACGTGGCCCGCCTGGTGGCTTCCTTGCCTGAGGTGCGAATGGGGTTTCAGGCATCGGAACCGGCTGCAGCTTTGGCTCCCCTCGTCGAGCACATTCAAGAACGCACTAATGTAGATTTTGTTGTCATCATGGATATGAACTCCATTCGCTACACGCACCCCAACAAAGATTTGATTGGCCTACCCTTTACCGGTGGCGACGAAGGACGGGCTCTGCAGGGTGAGGAGTACTACTCTTCTGCCGTGGGTATCTCAGGACCATCCATTCGTGGTTTTGCCCCTATCTATGCTTATACTGCAGACGGGCGTCAGGTCGGGGTAGTGGCGGTGGGCATTTTCCAGAGCGGCCTGCAACAGGCCCTGGGTGAACTCTATTCTGGTGTACTAGGCTCGGCTTTTTGGGGTGTCTTAGTGGGTATTTTAGGAGCGGTGCTGCTGGCGAGCAGTATTAAGCGGGCTATTCTAAATCTGGAGCCCAGCGAGATTGCCCGGCTGCAGCAGGAACAGCAGGCCATGCTCTACTCTCTGCGCGAGGGTATTATCGCTATTAATGGGGAAGAACGTATCTCGCTGGTCAATGAGACGGCCCGGCGCATAATGGGATTGAAAGAAGACTGCTTGGGTCAGCCTATTGCGGAACTGATACCCTCCACGCGCTTGCCTGAGGTCATGAAGAGCGGTAGGCCAGAGTATGACCAGGAACAACTGGTAGGGGACCGGGTGATTCTTACCAACCGTGTACCGATTGTGGTGGCTGGTAAGGTGGTAGGTGCTCTGGCAACCTTTCGTGATAGGACTGAGATTCAAGGCTTAATGGAAGAGCTTACCGGCGTGAAGCAGTTGGTGCGGGCTCTTCGGGCCCAATCCCACGAGTTCTCTAACAAACTGCATACCATCCTGGGCTTGATTCAGCTAGGTGAGTATAAGGAGGCAGCTTCTCTCATCAACGATACCAGTGACAAGCAGCAGCGGTTGGTGAATTTGGTAGTGCGACGGCTGAAGAATCCGGCTGTGGCTGGCCTCTTGCTGGGCAAGATTGCCGAGGCCCGTGAGCGGCAGGTACAGCTGATGATTCGTCCTGACAGCCACCTGGAAGAACTGCCACCGCTTTTTGGCACCTACCAGGTGGTATCAGTGCTGGGCAACCTGTTGCAAAACGCCATTGAGGTGGTGGAGAACCAGCCAGCCGTACGCCGAAAGGTGGCTGTTGCCATCTATAGCCGCTCCGAGCGACTGGAGCTTTTTGTGCACGACAGGGGTCCGGGCATCCCTGCAGCAGTGCGTTCGGAGATTTTTGCACCCAATTTTACCACCAAGGAAGGTGCGCGTGGTCTCGGGCTGTACTTGGTGTGGGGGAACGTGCAGGCAGCTGGAGGCAGGATTCAGCTCCGCACCTCTGACGCCGGCACCAGTTTTCGGATTGTTATTCCCTACCGGATGGAGGGAGAAGCCACATGAGGGACTTTCTTCGAGTGTTGATTGTTGAAGATGATCCCATGGTGGCGAATGTTAACAAGAGGTATGTGGAGCGGGCGGGCCCCTTCCAAGTAGTGGGCATGGTCGCCAGCGGCGAGGGGGCCATTCGGGCCGTGCAAGATAAGCAGCCTGACCTGGTCCTTCTGGATGTGTACCTACCGCGCGGCAATGGTCTCGAGGTTTTGGAAAGCATTCGCCGGACTAACGTGGCGGTGGATGTCATTCTCATTACTGCGGCTCAGGATGTGGATACAGTGGAACAGGCGTTGCGTTACGGCGCGGTGGATTACATCATCAAGCCCTTCGATTTTGCTCGTCTAGCGGTTGCCCTGAGTGCCTACCGCGAACGGCGGAAGCGGTTGGCGGTAAGGGATGAGCTGGCGCAACCAGAGATCGACAGGTTGGTAATGGGAATGGGTGCTGATGCTGTTCTGCCTGCCCTGCCTAAGGGGCTGGATCCTTACACCCTGGAGCAAGTGCGGTGCTATCTGCAGCCAGGGGAAGCGTTTTCGGCCCAGGAGGTGGCGACGGGGTTAGACCTGTCCCGCATCACCGCGCGCCGTTACCTGGAGTACCTGGTAATGTGTGGTGAAGCCCTGGTGGAGCTGGACCACGTTTCTGTTGGACGGCCGGTGAAACGCTACCGCTGGTCCTGATTGTGGCTGGTGCTTGGGAGGCGCTACTGGTGTTCCTGTGGAGTGGCCCGGCTATACTAAACATGGGGTGAAGGGAATTGCAGGGTACGGAGATTATCTTAGGTATTGAAACTTCCTGTGATGAGACTTCAGCGGCGGTGGTCCAAGGGGGACGCAAGATCCTGGCCAATGTCATCTCTTCCCAGGTGGACCTTCATGCCGAGTACGGTGGCGTTGTACCTGAGCTGGCTTCACGACGCCACGTGGAGCTCATTACGCCGGTGGTGCGGGCGGCGCTCAGAGAGGCTGATCTGAGCTTCAGTGATATTAACGCTGTTGCTGTCACCTGTGGCCCTGGCTTGGTGGGAGCGCTACTGGTAGGGTTGTCCTATGCCAAGGGAGTGGCGTTGGCGAGGGGCCTGCCGCTTCTGGGGGTGCACCATACTGCGGCCCATATCTACGCCAATCTGTTAGCAACACCAGACCTTGAGCCGCCTTTCTTGAGCCTGGTGGTTTCCGGTGGGCACACCTCCCTGGTTTTAATGCGCGACCACGGTGCGTACGAGCTCTTAGGACGTACCGTTGACGATGCGGCAGGGGAGGCCTTGGATAAGGTTGCCCGAGCATTAGGACTCGGTTATCCCGGAGGGCCTGCCATTGAGAAGCTGGCCCGTTCCGGTGACCCTGAGGCTCTGCAGCTCCCGCGAGCGGTGGTGCGCGATCACCCACTGGACTTTAGCTTCAGTGGCGTAAAAACAGCTGTTCTTAATCACCTTAACCGTATGCGTCAACGCGGTGAAGAGGTGAACAAGGCTGATGTGGCGGCCAGCCTGCAGCGTGCTGTGGTGGATGCCTTAACTGAGCGGGCCCTGGCGGCGGCGCGCAGCACAGGGAGCAAGAAAATTGCCCTGGCCGGCGGGGTTGCTGCTAATCGGGAACTCCGAACGCGGCTTAAGGAACAGGCTGCATGCAAAGGAATAGAGGTGATAGTCCCACCGGCTATTCTCTGCACCGACAACGCCGCCATGGTGGCTTGTGCAGGCTACTACTATCTCAAGCGCGGCTTTACCGCACCGTACACTCTAAATGCTGTTGCCAATCTGCCGTTGTAGTCGACCTCTTTCTCCAGGTTGGGGAAAACTTGGGGAAAAAACCAGGAGCCGAGGTGAAACCGTGTAAGATCAGGTATTGGGCAGACCATCACCCCGGGTTGCACTTTTTGTGGATAACGAGGAAAAAGGGCAAAAACCCCCATCATTCCAGGGGTTTGCTGTGGATAACCCTGTGGATTTTGTGGATTGTGGGAATGAATGTTCGTTTTTCGCCCTCTTTTTTAGGTATATGTGGGGTGAACTGTAAATATGACCCAGCACGAGAAATAACAGCGGGGTGCTAAAATGAGACCAATTCTCTTTTCGTTAGGACCGATTAATGTCTACAGTTGGGGGTTATTGTTGGCTGTGGCCACTGCAGGTGGCATCGTGGGAGCCATGCGCTTAGCCCGCTCGTCGGGATGGGAGCGTCCGGACCATATTGTGGATGTAGCCGTGGGGGCTGTTCTGGCCGGGGTTGTCGGTAGTCGTTTGAACTACTTGCTCCTTTACGAGCGGGCCGAGTTTTTCGCCCACCCGGTTGTGTTTTTTCAGTTTTCCTCAGGGGGTCTTATTTTTCATGGTGGTCTTTTTCTGGGAGTGATCGTGGGGGGGATCTTGGCTTGGCGATACCGCTTAGGTTTCTGGGAGACAGGTGATGTCCTGGTGCCTTTCTTGGCCGCTGGTTACGGCTTGGTACGTATTGGGTGCTTCCTTAACGGCTGCTGTTATGGCAGGCCGTCATCCCTCCCCTGGGCTGTTGCTGTTCCAATCTTATCCGACGGGGTGCTGCGGCACCCGGCACAGCTTTATGCCGCTATTATGGGGCTTATTCTCGGGGCAGTGCTGCTGTGGTTTTTCCGGCGACGGCCCTTTCCCGGGGCAGTATTCCTTGCCTACGCTTTTGGTAGTGCCCTGGAGCGTATCATAGAGGACTTTTTCCGGGATACCTTAATGTACACCCAGTCTCTTACCTTGGCTCAGTTGGTGAGTCTTATGATTATGGCTGCAGCTGTGGCTTTGTACATTGTACGTTGGCGCTACTTTTGTCGCGCCAAGCACTTGGGAACGAACTCGTAGCGGGGGTGGAGGGCAAAAAAAGAGCCCGGCTAACGTTCCGGACTTGTGTTCAGTATGGCAACTGCCTGCTTTCCTGTCCAGGTTTAGACTTGCTCGGAAATGGTTGCAAAGTCCTTTACCTGGGCGATGAACTCGCTTGTTTTAGAGCGGGGCAGAACTACCGTGAGGGAAGCCTCTAGACTATAGTCTGCTGCTACCACTGCACCACTGAGTTTGCCTAGCCAATAGAGGCAGCGATCTAAGTGGGGGTAGGCTACTCGGAGGACAAGGGTGTGGGTAATGGTATAGGTGGCTGTTCCTGCGGCAGCCAGGGCCGCTGCGGCGGTGTTGCCGTAGGCGTCGATGAGTCCACGCACGCCCAGTTTCTTGCCCCCGAAATAGCGTGTGACTACAACGGCTACCTGAATAAGGTCACGGCTTAGGATAGAGCGCAGGATAGGCTCGCCAGCCGTACCGCTAGGCTCGCCATCGTCGCTGGCGAAGCGAATATCATGTTCCGGATCCACACGGTAGGCCCAGGCGTTGTGAGTGGCCTGCCGGTGCTCCTGGCTCACAGCTGCAATGAATTCCTTAGCTTCTTCTTCGTCCTTAACCGGGCGCGCCCGCCCAATAAAGCGGGAGCGCTCTATTTTTATTTCTATTTCGGCTTCCCGCTGAATTGATTGGTACTTGTCCATGGGCTAAACCCCTTTGCTGCTTAGGTTTCTAGCACTACTATATACCACTTCGAGGGGGCAGGGAAAGTATGCGAACGGAAATTTCCTATTGACTGCCAGCACACACGACTCGTATAATAAAGTTGTCGGCAACTGCATGATTAAGGACAGGTTAGAGCCTGAAGACTGGATAAGGTTAGGAAAGGAGAGTGAGACAGTGGTAACCTTTGAACATGTGACAAAGGAATTCAATGGTGGCACTAAGGCTGTGAATGACCTTAACCTGGAGATTGAAAAAGGGCAGTTTGTTGTCTTGATTGGTCCCAGCGGCTGTGGCAAGACCACTACCCTTAAGATGGTTAATCGTTTGGTGCAACCTACCTCCGGTGAGATCTACATTGAGGGGAAAAAGACAAGTAAATTGAATCTGGTAGAGATGCGGCGCAACATCGGCTACGTTATTCAGAATATCGGACTCTTGCCGCACCTGACAGTGGGAGGCAACATCTCCTTGGTACCGGAACTTAAGAAGTGGCCGCGAAAAAAGCGAGAGGAGCGCGTCGATGAACTCCTAAATATGGTAGGTATGGACCCGGCTGTGTACAGGCGACGTTTTCCGGCCCAGCTCTCTGGTGGTCAGCAGCAGCGCATTGGTGTACTTAGGGCCTTGGCAGCTAACCCGGACCTAATCCTTATGGATGAGCCCTTTGGGGCTTTGGACCCGCTAACCCGGGAGCAGCTGCAGCTGGAGTTGAAGCGTCTACAGGAGAGGTTGAAAAAGACCATTATCTTTGTAACCCACGATATGAATGAGGCTTTGATTTTGGGCGACCGTATCATCCTGATGAAAGATGGCGTGGTAGTTCAGGAT
>JAAYHG010000082.1 GCA_012735455.1 Bacillota bacterium | reverse complement strand
TCGAACCCACGACCCCCAGAGCCACAATCTGGTGCTCTAACCAACTGAGCTACATTCACCACATTCGCCTAGGACAGTATAGCAAAAACAAGAAATATCGTCAAGGTGTAAATGGCGTCCTGGGAGGGACTCGAACCCCCAGCCGACGGCTTAGAAGGCCGTTGCTCTATCCGTTGAGCTACCAGGACCCAGAAAATGCAAATGGAGCGGGAAACGGGACTCGAACCCGCGACCCCCAGCTTGGAAGGCTGGTGCTCTACCAACTGAGCTACTCCCGCTTCTTTATTTCTAGTTTACCTCATCACAAATGGTCGGGGCGATAGGATTCGAACCTACGACCCCATGGTCCCAAACCATGTGCGCTACCAAACTGCGCTACGCCCCGGCCTGCGCTTTATATTATAGCCTATTTAGGTTGATTCGTCAAAGCTGTTTTTGAAGCTGCCCTAATGTGTCGTGGGGTGATTAGGCCGCCCTCCACCTCTAAGAGACCTATGCTAGGAGTCCCGCTACGTGGGTAATTGGGACTACCTGGGTTAAAGAGGAGGAGCCCACCTTCACCATAGGTGGCAACGGCTTGATGGGTGTGTCCAAATACCACCGCGGCCGCTCCTACCTCAAGGCCACGGAAATAGAGTCGTTGCAAGCCCCACTTCACGCCGTAACGATGTCCGTGGGTAAGGAGAACCTTTACGCTTCCTAAATCCACCACTTCTTCTCCCGGCCCGTGGGCTCCCACATCACAGTTTCCTGTGACCGCTACTACGGGAACGCTTTCATGCTGAGCCCAGCCAAAGGGATCACGGTAGTTGTCGCCAGCAAAAAGAAGAAGGTCCAAAGGCATAAGCTCTGCCAGGGCTGCCTGCGCCCCTTGCCAGGAGCCGTGCGTATCACTAACCACAGCGATGCGCATGCTGCAATTCTCCTCTTTTAATTAAATCGGTCAGCAGACCACTTAGCCGTTGGATGGCCTTTCCCCTGTGGCTAACAGCATTTTTGTCCTGCAGGTCCATCTCTGCCATGGTCAAGTCCCGTTCGGGCAGGTAAAAGAGGGGATCGTAGCCGAAACCGCCGCTGCCGCGCTCCTTTTCCAGGATCACGCCTTCGCAGGTACCGTCCACAGTCAACTCCTTGCCCTCACCCCAGACCAGGGCCAGTACCGCACGAAAGCGTGCCGTGCGCTTCTCGGGGGGCAATCCTTGAAGAAGGGTCAAGAGTTTAGCATTATTGGCGGTGTCATCCCCTAGTGGCCCCGCAAAGCGGTGGGATTGCACCCCTGGTAGTCCCCCCAGGGCATCCACCTCCAAACCGGAGTCGTCAGCCAGACTTGGTAGTCCGGTAAACGTAAAAGTGGCGCGGGCCTTCTTGAGGGCATTCTCTCTGAAAGTGCTGGCATCTTCCACCACATCAGGGAAAGCGGGGAAATCGTGCAGGGAACGGACAGTAAAGCCCAGATTCTCCAGAGCAGCACGGAACTCCACTATCTTGCCTCTGTTTCGCGTTGCCAAGACAATGGTCGTCACTCTACTTCTGCCCTCCAACTAAGGCCGCATCAACACCTAGAACCTTTTTCTGTTCTGCTATCAGTTGGTTTATACCGACTGTGGCCAAATCCAATAAGTGATCTAGTTGCTCGCGGGAAAAGGGATCCAGCTCTGCCGTTCCTTGTATTTCGACAAAACGGCCACTGCCTGTCATTATAACATTCATGTCCACATCAGCCTGGGAGTCCTCGGCAAAGGAGAGATCCAGCAGGGGTTGTCCCTCCAGGATGCCCACGCTAACGGCAGCCACGTAATCCAGCAACGGCGAGGTGCTCAACTGCCCGCTCTGAAGAAGTGATTTTACGGCATCCACCAAGGCGACAAAGCTCCCGGTAACAGCCGCCGTGCGGGTGCCACCATCAGCCTGAATAACATCACAGTCAAGCCAAATGGTGCGTTCGCCCAGGGCATGCAGCTCAATGATAGGCCTGAGTGAGCGGCCAATAAGGCGTTGTATCTCCAGACTCCTACCGCTTACCCTGCCCCTTACAGCATCGCGGACGGTGCGCACCGGAGTTGCCCGTGGCAACATGGAGTACTCGGCCGTTATCCAGCCTTGCCCGCTTCCCCTTAAGAAAGGTGGGACTTTGTCCTCAACAGAGGCTGTGCAAATCACCTGGGTATCCCCTGCAACAATGAGCACAGATCCCTCAGCATGCTTTGTGAAGTGGCGGGTAATCCGGAGCGGCCTAATCTCATCAGCTAGTCTTCCGTCTCCACGCATATTGATCCTCCCAATCCGTCTTAGTCCACTGGCCTGGCAACACCCTTTAGCCTTTACCAAGGCTAAGAGACTCATACCATCTGTAAGACCAAGAACCACCTTGTTCTAGCCCATTTATTATTTATTGCTGGAGGCCTTCATAAGGTTGCTCCCAGTGTTTTTTCTCTTGCAGGTGAGCAATGAGGTCTTTAACGCCGTTATGGAACCAGCGTCAGGGTGGAAGATAAACTCAATAATCTGTGTCCCTGGCTTAGCCACGGCCTCTACGTCTTTCTTACGGCTGGGGGAACAAATCACCCATTTTAGGCCAGTCAAGACTCGCTGCACTTCCTTAAGGTTGCGGCTAGTAATAATGGGCGCTTCGTTAAAGGTGAGGCCTACGTTGCTCAAAGCCTCAACTACGCTGGCACCAAAGGTCTGGGTCAAACACACTACCGGAACCACAGTCTCTCGCGGAATGCGAGCAATGTGCACAATACTAGCCAATTCTGGCTCCAAAGCAATTCCCAGGATCTTGTCGGCAGGAGCCCCTAACTCCCGAACCTCGTCCAGGTGGTAGAAAGTGGTCACCACCAGGTCCATTCGCGCAAGCTTATTCCTTTCCCCTTCTGTACCTGCCCGCAAGTCATCTAAGAGCAGTGGGTGAATGGCTACACCCGACCCCAACTCCAGCTCTCTTGTAAAGTAGTCCAATTGTTCACGGTTACACTCAATAAAGGCCACCTGGAGTTGTTCCAAGAGTTCCTTGCGCTCCCGCACCTGCAACATAACGATAGCTGTAAAATCTTCGATGGAAAAGCCTATGTGGGATGCTTCTTCCATGGCCAGATCGATCATCTTAATCAATCGTTCTTTCCGACCCGCCCGTTCCAGGCTGTCCTCTCCCACTGAAACATAGGTCCCTGAACCCTGCCGTCTTGAGATGATACCTTCGGCCTCTAATTCGTTGTAAGCCATGCTGACCGTATTGCGGCTAACCCCCAGCTGAAGGGCTAACTCACGCTCGGTAGGGAGCCGATGACCTGTAACCCATACGCCGCGTTGAACCAGATCTTTGATCTGGCTCTTTAATTGCACGTAAATGGGTATTCCACTCTTCCTGCTGATCACAAGACCCATCTCTAGCCCTCCGTTTTACTTACCTTGTTGCCCGAGGAAGCCCCCGCGGGTGGCGCGTGTATCCATTATAGTATAGAAAGCGTTGTCATCTGTCTCGCGCAGCATGTCCAGCAGCTGAGTGAGTTTCTTGCGCTTAAGCAGGACATGCAGCACCAGCCGCGGCCCCTCGCGGCCCTCGGCTGCGAAACAGGTAACACCAACGCCCTGTTCCCGTAGCAGATCGGCCAGGGGCGAATCGTATTGGCTGGGAATGATCTCTACCGTTACAAAACCCAAGGCCATACGTTCCTCAATAGCGCTGCCCACATAGTTGCCAGTAGCAAAACCGAGGGCATAAGCCAAAAGGTTGAAGGGATTGTCCAGTTTGCCCACAACTTGGTTAAGGGCAAGTATATAAACAATGACTTCAAAGAAACCAATGATAGCGGCAATTAGACGTTGTCCACGTACAACCATGATGGTACGAATGGTTGTACCTGACATGTCCACTACGCGAGCTACAAAGATAAAGAGATAGCCCAGCACACCATCGAGCACGACAGGCTCTCCCCTTTCGTTTAGCTAACTGCCCAAAAGGCGTACCAAGAAATAATTCGGGGGTCGGGACAGAAGTTCCTGCACGCCGAACCCCCGTATCCTTATTTATCTTACTTAGCACGAAAGTAGGAGAGAATTCCTGCAAAAATTCCCTGGGCCACTTTCTCCCGAAAAGCAGGATCGCCCAGGAGCTTTTCTTCCACAGGGTTGGACAAGGAAGCTACCTCCACCAGCGCCGCTGGCATTTTGGTATAGCGCAGCACATTGTAGTCAGCCGTGCGAATCCCCCTATCGGGCAGGCCAAGAGTAGGTATGAGCTCCTTGTGTAGGCCTCTGCCAGTTTTTTCCCTTCACGTCCGTCTTGGCAGTAGTAAACCTCTGTGCCGCGCTTGCTGGCTTCGGTGAAGGAGTTGCAATGGATGCTTACGAAGGCCTCAACCCCAGCCTTGTTGGCTATCTCCGGACGATCCCGGAAGTCCACCGTGTCATCTCCCTCTCGCACCATAAGAACCTTGGCTCCTGCAATTCGCAGCAACTCAGCCACCCGAGCAGCAATGGCCGCATTTATGTCTTTCTCCAGAAGGCCACTTTGGCTTACCGCCCCCGGTTCACGCCCACCATGGCCTGGG
>JAAYHG010000081.1 GCA_012735455.1 Bacillota bacterium | reverse complement strand
CCTGCCAACTCTCCATCAGCACACAGGAAATAGAAATTCGAGCTGCTATTTGACAATTCATCGCGTAGCTTATCAATATTGAAAGCCCGTTCAAGATAAGCCTTCATGTTGGCCGGTGTATTCATATGCCCAAAGGTATCGCTGTAGGTCTCACTGGCTAACTCCCGAAGTGTAACCAAGTCATCCATGGTACATTCTCTAAGAACAAGCGTCACTCACTCGTACTCCTTCCATTTACATTGATACTCTTCCATTTTAACCTTTACTCTGTCCAGTTGCATTCAACTTTTTCCACTTTCTGATCTTACTGCGGATTGATTTGAACGGAGCAACCGTATTAATATGCACCCATTTCCTCACCGGCCAATTCGATGGTGTGGAAGATGCCCATTTACGGCTACCCGGCTTGAAAACCTCATCTTCTGTAAATCCGTCAAGCCACTGAATAAAAGCCTGTACTTTTTCTTTGAATAGATCCCGTAATTCAGCCAGAGAGTATGAGGAGAACCTGTCATAAAAGCTCTGGTACAGGCCGCCTAGATTATTCCACTTGTAGCCTTCACAAGGAGTGACTACCCGCTTTCCTTCCGCTTCATCCCTGTCCCATGCCATAATTAAGTCAAGCCAGCCCAACTGATAAGCTATCATCTGGGCGGGTGTTCTATCTACAGCGCCTATCAGTTTATCTTTATCATCTTCTGCGACATCCATAAATTCACCAATAAATAGAGCCGCCGTTTTTTCAATTTCTACGATGAGACCCTCCTTGCTTTCATATCCCTGCATCGTGAGCACTCCTTTCCCATGTTCTCAATGACTGTGCCGTTTGTTCCGATTCCGCGCACTTTCGCCACGCCGATCTCGAGGAAATGCTGTCTCATGTTTCACACAACTTCTCTGCCGTTGTGCAGGATTCCTGCCTGAGGCCGGTATCACACAACCCCGACCAGACCTCCACCCAGGCGCGATCTGCTGCACACCGGGCTGACTCCTTCTCTCCTCACGTTCGGAGACATAATCAAATGCCACAAAAAATGATCACAAAAAGCTCGTTCCCCAAAGCTTGAAAAAGGGAACGAGCAGAACAAGCAAATCGCTTCAATCAGTACATAATAAATCTTTCACCAGGTACACCACAGATCCAACATTTGTCGGGTCTGGATTTTTCAATGTTGCCGCAGACCGGGCAGAGGTAGTAAGAGACCTCCTCAGTCTGGTCAATGTTTTCTAATGCTTCCTGGAATAGCCTGGCATGGACTTCTTCCGCTTTCATGGCAAAGGTAAAAGCGGTGAGAGCAGCTTTATTCCCCGTAGCTTCCGCTTCCTTGGCAAAGGGAGGGTACATTTCTTTAAACTCGTAGGTTTCGCCGGCTACTGCATCTTCCAGATTGTCAGCTGTTGAACCAACTTTTTCAGCCACCTCAAAGTGTCTCAAAGCATGTAATGTTTCAGCTTCGGCGGCAGCCCGAAATAGCTTCGCCGCATTGATCTTGCCTTCTTGTTCAGCTTTTTTGGCATACGCTAAGTACTTCCTGTTAGCCTGGGATTCTCCAGCAAAGGCCTCCATGAGGTAATCAAGGATTCTACTGTCGCTCATTTGTTTGTCCTCCTCATTTGCAATCTTTGTACCAGTCTTTCGTCCGCTGGGCCAGGAAATCCTGCTATTCTCTTGCTTGACATGCAGATGCCGCTCATTTGCTGCTAAGTGCAGCTTCCCAATCAGCTTCCCTAAAACCTACAAGAACAAAGTCGTCACTAATAAGAATTGGACGCTTCACAAGCATACCGTCTGACGCCAGTAGACTATACTGTTCATCCTCGTTCATAGTCGGAAGCTTTCCCTTCAGCTTGAGTTCCTTATACAACTGTCCGCTGGTATTGAAGAACCTCTTCAGTGGCAGACCACTCCTCTTGTGCCACTCCTTCAGTTCTTCTACTGTAGGATTGTTCCCTTTGATGTGCCGTTCTTCAAACACTATGTCGTGGGCCTCCAGCCACTTCTTAGCCTTCTGGCAGGTAGCTCATGTCGGCAAACATACAAAAACCATAACACACACCTCCGCTTCACTCTTGATAATACCTATTTTACTAACTCCAAGTCAATTTCCAGCAATAAAGGCGCGTGGTCTTGTCTTGGTCCCGAATCTATCATCTCAGATTTTATCACCCAATCAGCAATTCTAGCACTTACCAAACAATAGTCTATTCGCCAGCCGGAATTATTGCTCTTGCTTGTCCTGGCAAGCTGAGACCACCAGGAATAGACACCCGTTACGTCACCATGCAGGTAGCGGAAAGTGTCGATAAAGCCTCGCTTGAGAAGATTTGTAAACCCTTCTCTCTCCTCATCAGTAAAACCGGCTCTGTTACGGTTTCTGTCCGGATGGGCCAGATCAATCTCTCTGTGAGCCACATTGAAATCGCCGCACGCGATAACGTATTTCTGTTTGTCCAGCTTTTCCATATAGTCGGCATACTTGACATCCCAGATCTGGCGTTCTTTCAAACGGCTCAAGCCTTCCCCTGCATTGGGGGTATACACTTGTGTTATGTAGCAGTTATCAAACTCCAGGGTGATGATCCTACCTTCAAAATCCATGGGTTCAGGCGCACCGATTTTGGGACAGCTTACTTTCGGCTTCAGGTGGTTTTTGTACAGAAACATGGTACCCGCGTAACCTGCTCGGGCCGGTTCCACTGAGCAATTCCAAACAATCTCATGGTCAGGGAAGATGCCCCTTAAGACCTCCAATTGCTTTTGGGTGGGTCCCTCGCCGGGCAGCTTCGTCTCCTGCAAAGCAACAAATTCCGGGTTGTTTGCTGCAATGTTTTCCAGGACTCTGCGACTTAACACGGCCCGCGGTGACACACCAATTAACGCAGTACCCAATGAATCGATGTTCCATGAAATGAGCTTCAAGGCTTCTCCTCCTCTGACAAGAAGTTCTGGTTACCTATAGAAAAGGGGCCCCACCGTTCGCGCTGAGGACGAGTACCGCATGGCAATACTCGCAGGGGTGAGGCCTCATGAGAGACAATTCAACATATGTTTAGAAGTTTCCTGCATGAAACTGGACAAATACCTGATAAGTCCGCCTCGGCTGGAGCGGTATCCGACCGAGGCGGCAGTGTGCGACTGTCTACTTGACAGTAATAACATACTGATCGCCAGGCAATTCACCCGCAAGGACAACCTTTCCGCCCTTGGGAAGCTGGTGAAAAATCAGTGTACTGCATTCTCCTCGTACGGCCTCATTTATTGATCAAACCCGAACTAATAAGAAGCCGGCGCATCATGATTGCGGCCTCAGCTCTGGTGATGCTGTCCAGAGGAGCTATCCGGCCGTTGTCTCGACCGGTCACAATACCTGTCTTGACGCACTTTGCCACAGAATCCAGTGCCCAGCCCGAAACAGCGTCCCTGTCCCCGAACGATGCAAGGACCGCGCTGGAATCTGTCCCAAGCCCTTCGCCGAGCCCGGTAATATCCATGTACCGCGCTATGATCGCCATGGCCTCCTGCCGGGT
>JAAYHG010000080.1 GCA_012735455.1 Bacillota bacterium | reverse complement strand
TCCTGGCATATCCCTATGGTGTCAGCGACCCCTTGTCCCGCAAGCTCACCGCCGAGAGCGGTTTTACCCTCACCTTTGGTACCCTGGCCACCCTGGCTCGCCGCGGCAGCGGCCTCTCCCAGGTCCCGCGTCTCGTGGTCCTCCCCGGCCTAACCCAGGAAGAGTTTGCCAGGCTACTCCAAGGCGAATAAAATGCAAAGGGCACCTCAGCAGGTGCCCTTTGTGCATACTGGATAAAGCCAAATTGGCATAAAGATGATGCAAGAACCATCCTGTCATTTTACTGCTAGGAGGTAAGCACCTTCCCTCGTGCCTCCTCCAGAGCCGTAATCTGCATGTGGCTCAGCATAAATGCCAGGAGCGACTCCGCTCCCTGGTTGGCATTTACCCCTGTAGCCGTCAACCCATCGTGGCAGCCCCCGGTGGTCGGGTTGTACAGGGGTTCGCCCCGGGCGTTCCTGCCTAGAAACCACTCAAAGGCGGCGTGCGCCCGTCGGAGATATGCCTTCCTCCCCGTTGCCCGGTAGGCCAGGGCATAGGCCAGAACCACACAAGCAGCGTCCTCTGGCTGCTCATCCCAGTCGGCCGGCTTGCCGCCCCGGATATACCAGCCGTGGCAACCCACCAGCTTAAAGTAATTGCCGCGCCAGCTAACACGGGCGAGAAAGGCCAGGCTGCGTTGCGCCACATCCAAGAGCTCATGTCCACCCAGACGGCGGTAGGCAGCGAACAGGGCGGCGGGTAAGATGGCATTGGAATAGGTGAGCTGGTCTTCAAACCAGGGCCAGTCCGACGTAGCCTCCCGGTGAAAGGCGGTTACCAGTTTCTGTACCACGGTGGCAGCGCCGCTCTTTACCGGCTCCTCATGCGTAAAAACGCCCAGGTATTCTGTAAGCCCCAGAAGGGAAAAGGCTTGTGCCCGTGGTGACTGCAGCCGCACCACCCACGGCAGGGCCTTAAGAAAGACCTCCCGCGCCAGGGCACCGCCTCCTTGCCCGGCCAGGGCTGCAGCTGTAGCTCCCAGGGCCCACAGCGCACGCCCGTAGGAGTCCTCCGAGCCTACCTGGTCGGCCCAGCTGCGGTCATAATGCATAAAGTTGTGAAAACGACCGCTGGGAAGCTGGGCATAGTGGAGAAAGGCAAGGTAGATTTCGGTCAGCTCCAGGGCTTCGCCGCCGCCACCGTTTTGGTAGAGCTGTACTGCGGCCAGGAGGGCGCGCGCGTTGTCATCTGTGGTGTAGCCGGTGGCCCTGTGCGGCAGGTGGTACTTGGCGTGTTGGATAATCCCTGTTTCGTCTGTAAGGCGGTGCAGGTGCTCCAGACTGAGTAAGGGGTACTTCAACCTGGCTACCTCCCTGCACCAGCCGGCTCGCGCTGTGCGCTTGCACGTGCTACGGCCTGTTCCATAAGCTCCAAGTAACTCCTGGCCACAGCTGACCAGCTGAGTGTCTTGCCAAAGGAACCGGCCCGGGCAGCCATTTCTGCCCGCCGCGCAGGGTTGGACAACAGCTGCAGCAGAGCCTCCTCCATGGCAGCGCTGTCCTTAAATGGTACCAGCATGCCCCGGCCCCGCGCCAGGAGTTCCCGGGCGCAGAGATAAGGCGTGGAGACCACAGCTTTGCCCAGCGCCACCGCGTAAGCCAGTGGTCCGCTGGAGATCTGCTCCGGGTCCAGGTAAGGAGTGATATAGATATCCGTCAGGGCCAGGTATTCCATTAGTTCTTCTTGGCTCAGATAGTGGTTCACGAAGCGTACGTGGTCAGTCAGCCCCAAGCCGTCTACCTTGCCCTGCAGGTACTCGCGGTAGGCCTCGCCTGAGTGTTTCTTTACCTCAGGGTGGGTTTGTCCCAGGACAAGGTAGAGAGTATCCGGATACTGCCGCACCACCTGGGGCAGGCCTTCCAATACATACTCAATCCCCTTACCAGGGTGGAGCAGGCCGAAGGTGCAGAGGACCGTCCTTCCCGTAACCTGGTACTTTTCTTTCAACTCCTGGGCCGAAGCCGCCGGCGGTTCAGGGACGCCGTGGCGAATCACATAAATCTTCTCTTCCGGGATACCGTAGCGCCGCACCAACAGGTCGCGTCCCTTGTAGGCCAGCGCCACCAGGCCTTCAGAATTGGTGGCCAAAGAACGCATAATCTCCGCTCGCGCCCGGTCAGGTCGCGGCAGGATCGTGTGCAGGGTAACCAGGGCGGGCTTTTTCAAGTGCTTTAGCAGCTTGAGAATGTAGTTGCCGTGCGTTCCCCCGAAAATCCCGTACTCATGTTCCACCATGACCACGTCCACCGGTGCCTGGTTTAGCCAGGCCGCGGCCGCCAGGTAAGAGGACTCCTCCTCCTGGACGATCTCGTATTTCACCCTGTTGTCGTATTGCGGCCTACTGTCGGCGTGGGAGATAGCCACAGCCACAGGCTCTGGGTAGGTTCCCAGGCCCGCAATGGCTTCCATCAGATCCGCCGTAAACGTAGCCAGCCCGCACTTCCGCGGCGGGAACGTACTCACAAACGCTGTTCGCAAATGTGCCATCACAATTTCACCTCTTGACTCATATTGTGGGCATATTATAGGAAAATTAACCACACGTTAACTTATCCCCAGCCTTCACTAATTTCTCCCGTATGGGCAAATCATACGGACACTTGGTTTCGCACTGTCCGCAGCGCACACAGGCCTCTGTCTTCACCGTTAGCTCACCGTAAAGTTCCTGGGCCTCCCGCTTCCTTTCATAGCGATCAAACATCCCCTCCAGCCGGAATACCTCCCGGATATTTATCCCCTCCGGACAGGGCAGGCAGTAGCCGCACTGGCGGCAGACCTCATTTCCCAGGGCTTTCACCTCGCGCACCAGATCCTCATACTCTTCAGGTGTCAGCGGGGAAAACTCTGAGGCAAGCCGCACGTTCTCATTTACTTCAGCTACTGTTCCCATCCCGGGGATGACTACATCCACCGCCTGGCTTAAGGTGTAGCGGAGTGCTTTGGACGGCTCCTTGATCACGCCGCCTGCCAGCGGCTTCATGGCAATAATCCCTATGCCCAGTTCCCGCGCCAGCGGGAGCAGCCTCTCCTCGGCGTTGAAAATAAAGCGATCCAGGATGTTCACCGGGACCATCACCGTGTCAAATTCCCCCGTGACGAGTGCCTTCCGCAGGAGCCCCGGGTTGTGGCTGGTAATACCGATGAAGCGTATCTTTCCCTGGCGCTGTGCTTCTTTCAAGGCAGCCAGCGCCCCATCTGGTTTAAGGCATCGCTCCAGATCTTCTTCCTCGTCTACCCCGTGCAGCTGGTAAAGGTCAAGATAATCAGTCTTGAGTTCTGCCAGGCTCCTGGCCAGATCGGCGCGCGCCCCGGCTGCCGTCCGCTCAGGTGTCTTGCTGGCCAGATAGACGCTGGCGCGCCTGTCCGCCAGCGCCGCCCCGATCTTGGCCTCACTATCGCCATAGCCGCGCGCTGTATCGATAAAGTTGATTCCCAGCTCCAGCGCCCGCCGCAGCACCGCCTGGGACTCGTCCCAGCTGCGGTCGCGTACGGGGATACCCCCTAAACCCAGCCAGCGCACCTTAAGATTGGTGCGCCCCAGGCAGCGTTCCGGCAGCATCTTTTAACCTCCCTAAAAGATGTA
>JAAYHG010000079.1 GCA_012735455.1 Bacillota bacterium | reverse complement strand
GGGGTACCGTTTGTTATGGGCCAACCCTTTGCCAAAGTTTCTACGGCAGTCAAGGATTTGATCGGCGCTCTGGAGCTGGAGGCAGAATCTTCCCGGGGTCAGGTACGGCAGAAAGAGCCCTTTGTTACCCGGGTATTCGGTCTCTAGGCTATTTCCATAATATGGGGTGGATCAGGTGTCACTGTTAAAACGGCTTGAAAGCAAAAGAGCTCACGCGGATGCAAACGTGGAGGAGCGGAAACTTGGCCATGGCCACAATGTCCGCGATCCTTACGCGCAAATCAAGGCCTCCCTGCATAAGAGAGTGGTGAGCGAGCTCAAGGATAGTCCAGCACCCGAATCGGGCAACAACGAACTTTTGGTAAAGCGCATCGAAGAACTGGTGGAGCGCTACTTGGTGTCAGAGGGAGAGGGCCGCCTTGCTCGCTCGGAAAGGAGCAAGATTGCCGGGGAAATAGTGGACGAGATCCTTGGCTATGGGCCGATAACCCCCCTTCTGAACGACCCAGGTGTGAGCGAAATAATGGTCAATGGCCCGTACCAGGTTTATGTGGAGCGAGGCGGCCGTATAGAGCTCACCGACGTGGTCTTTCGTGACGACGACCACGTGCTGAACATCATTGATCGAATTGTTTCTCCCTTGGGGAGGCGTATAGACGAAAGTATGCCTATGGTGGATGCCAGGCTCCCGGATGGCTCCAGGGTAAACGCTATCATCCCGCCCCTGTCCCTGAACGGGCCGAGCATCACCATCCGTAAATTTGCGCGTGATCCTTTTACTGTGGATGATTTGGTGGAATTCGGTACCTTGAGCCGCGAGATGGCGACCTTCCTTGAAGCCTGTGTCACAGCCCGGCTCAATATCCTGGTATCAGGTGGTACCGGCAGTGGTAATACCACCACCCTCAACGTGCTCTCTGCCTTTATCCCGTCCTCCGTTCGCATTATTACCATAGAAGACGCGGCGGAGCTGCAACTGCGTCAGCCCCACGTCCTTACCCTGGAGAGTCGACCACCCAATATTGAAGGCAAAGGTGCCATAACCATCCGCGATCTGGTGCGCAACGCCCTTAGGATGCGGCCGGACCGGATTATTGTCGGCGAGGTGCGCAGCGGCGAAGCCCTGGATATGCTGCAAGCCATGAACACCGGGCACGATGGATCTCTTACCACCGGGCACGCCAACTCACCCCGTGATATGCTCGCTCGACTGGAAACCATGGTTCTCATGGCAGGAATGGACCTGCCGGTGCGAGCTATCCGGGAGCAGATCTCCTCGGCTATCGACCTTATTATCCAGCAGAGCCGTCTAAGGGATGGATCCCGCCGCATTACGCATGTGACGGAGGTTCTGGGGATGGAGGGAGATGTAATTGTGCTGCAAGACCTTTTCACCTTTCACCAGACGGGTGTTGGACCCGACGGCAGGGTAAAAGGACATTTTTCGGCGACAGGAATTCGGCCACACTTCATAGAGCGTATCCACGCCAGCGGCATCCAGCTGCCTGCCAGCGTCTTCGGGCCGTACTTGCTCTAGCTGAGGAGGCTTTCGGGTGGAGACAGTGTGTGTACTGACGTTTCTTACAGCATTTCTCTTGGTTTTTGGGGTAGTGGAGGCTTCTTCTGCGGAACGGCGTCAAGTGCTGCGGCGCATGAAACGGATAGCCGCCCGGGGGAGAGGTCAAGAGGAGCCCCAGGCCCTCGACAGCCCCGGCCGGAGCGAACTCTGGCGGCGAATTCTGGCCTGGGCCGGCGGTCTGGCCCTGGCCCGCCGCTTGGGGCGTCTGGTGGATAAGAAGTTGGAAGAGGCCGATATCCTCCTGACAGGCGGCGAATTCATGGTGCTTGTCCTTTCTGCCGCCCTGATCACATCATCTGTGCTCTTTACCTTCACCCTCATTCTGGCTGGTTGTCTGGTCCTGGGTGCTGCGGCTGCCATCCTGCCCTTTGTGTTGCTGGATGCGGCCAAGGGCAGAAGGGTCATGAGTTTTAATGCCCAGATCAGTGACGCCCTCACCATCTTGGCCAACTCGCTCCGTTCCGGTTTTAGCTTTGTACAGGGAATGGATATGGTGCGCAACGAACTGCCGGACCCCATAAAAAAAGAGTTTACTCGTACCATGAAGGAGATCACCCTGGGGACCACCACGGAGGAAGCTTTGGAAAATCTGGCTGCACGCGTGAGGAGCGACGATTTGGGACTTATTGTTACTGCAGTCCTCATTCAGCGGCAGGTAGGGGGGAATCTGGCCGAGATCCTGGACAACATCGCAGCCACCGTGCGCGACCGCATGCGGATTAAGCGCGAGATCCGCACCCTCACTGCTCAGGGCCGCATTTCGGGCCTTATCATTGGACTTCTGCCCCTGATTCTGGGTGGGTTTATGTTGGTGATCAGTCCTAATTACTTGGCGGAGCTCTTTTCCACTCAGATTGGCCTCGTCATGTTACTGCTGGCCGTTGCAGGTGAGTTTGTTGGCTTTCTCCTCATCAGGAAGATAGTTAATATCAAGTTCTAGGGAGGCCAATGCGGGTGATGATTGCCATACCCATAATCCTGCTAGGGGTTTTTGGCTTCGTGTTCAGTCTAACCATCACTTTTCATCGCTGGCTCTTTGGCGGGAGCGTCAGCATACGTGAGCGGGCGCAGGCGCTGGTGGGTGAGAGTACGGTGTCCATTCGCCAGCAGGAATTGTCTTTTCCCCTCTACCAGAGGTTTGTTAAGCCATTACTTATGGAGTTCGCCAGGACCGTGATGCGTTATCTGCCTGCCAGCGGCGGTGAGGTTCTTGAGCAACGCCTTGTAGAGGCGGGCAGGCCTTGGAATATGTCCCCGCGGGCGATCCTGGCGGCCAAGTATGTGCTCAGTGCCGGTGGGGCGTTAGCCTTCCTGCAGTTTTGGCGTCTCATAGCTCAGGGAATGCTGCAGTCAGTACTAATGGCCGCTTTTGGCTGCTGCGTAGGCTGGTTATTACCGGATGTGATTATTAACACCAGAATCAGGCAGCGTAAGGAAGAGGTAGAGAAAATACTGCCCGATGTGCTGGACCTCATCACTGTCTGCGTGGAGGCGGGACTGGGGTTTGATGCTGCGCTGGTGAAGGTGGTTGAAAAGTCCCAGGGTGTGTTGGCGGCAGAGTTCGCGATTGCTCTGCAGGAAATCCGCATGGGCAAACCCAGACGCGAGGCCCTGCGGGAACTGGCAGACAGGATACAGGTGGACGATCTCTCCAATTTCGTGGGATCTATTATCATGGCGGAGCAGCTCGGCATCAGCATCGGAAACGTACTGCGCTCACAGTCCCAAGATGCGCGCCAAAGGCGACGTCAGCGGGTAGAGGAGGCGGCCATGAAAGCACCGGTTAAGATGCTCCTGCCCTTGGTGCTGTTCATCTTTCCCGCAGTGTTTATTGTCCTCTTGGGGCCGGCAGCCATTCAGATAATGCGGGCCTTTAGTTTTTAGTAGTTCCGTAGGTCCAGAACGCCTTAAAGAACATTGGAGAAAAGAGTGAGTTTCCGGGAAGGGAGAGGACATGAGGGCAACTAACGTGACACGCTCAACCTTGTTGGCAGGGAGGATAAAGATTGCGGACGATGTTACCACACGGCTGGTAGGTCTCATCACTACCCCTAGCTTTCAAGTTGGACAGGGACTCTTACTGGAACCATGTACAGCGGTACATACTTGGTTCATGCGCTATCCTATTGATGTGATCTATCTTTCAGCCAGCAACCGTGTCCTGAGAGTGGTGCAGGCGTTGCCCCCCTTTTGTTGGGGGCCGCTGGTGAGCGGAGCTTCTAAAGTCCTCGAAGTACCGGCTGGGGTGTGCCGGGCCACGGGCACCCAGGTAGGCGATGTGCTCGAGTTTGTAGATGAGGAGTGATCTACTGTGGCTAAGAGCAGGGATAGAGGTAGGGGTTTTTCCCTTACCTTTCGCTTGAGTCTTGGTTTCACGTTGCTCTTAATACTGCTCATGGGGACGGTGGGTTTTACCACCTACGTCCGGGAACGCGCAGCCTTAGTGGACTCTGTCGTGGGTCGCGGCTGGTCCACCCTGCGCCTGGTCAACACCGTTGCCCTGGAAGGGCTGTGGTCAAGGAATCACCTGACCCTTAGCCGCACCCTGAAGGACCTGCGGGCCGAGGGAACCATCCTGGACGGAGTGGTTGTAGATAAGAAGGGCTCAGTGGTAGCTGCCAGCGGCGCTGATACCACCATCATAGCTGACAAGGTGCAGTCTCTAGACACAGATGCTGGTATCCAAACTCAGCTTACTCCCATAAGAGATGAAGCTGGGAAGGTGACTGCACTCCTCTTTAGTGCTCCCATTGAGGATAGCAGTAATGAGGCCTTAGGTTACACCTTCATCTTAAGCGACCTAACCTTTATTGATAGTTACCTAGAGGATACTGCTCACAACCTAATCGTTAACTTCGTACTTGCCAGTATCGCCGGGCTGCTCTTGGCTCGCCTTATTGTCATGCGGGCAGTGGGGCGTCCCGTAAAGGAACTCCTCTTAGCCACAGAAAAGGTGGCTGTGGGCGATTTTTCTTATCAGCTCTCGGTGCCAACAGGGGATGAACTGGGGCAGCTGGCGCGTGCCTTCAA
The DNA here is from genome assembly GCA_012735455.1 of Bacillota bacterium. Lineage (GTDB taxonomy): Bacteria > Bacillota > DTU030 > DUMP01 > DUMP01 > JAAYHG01. The sequence goes on along the minus strand of JAAYHG010000079.1, from coordinate 15,256 downwards.
CATCATGGGTAGGGAATTGGCCCTGCTTTTCAGGACTATTAGAGAGAAGGTAGGTGATATGGGCGCAACATCCAGTACCTTGGCACAGCGCTCCGAGACTATGATGCGAGAAGGTGATGGGGACGATCCTCCGCGCCGCACAGAATTGCTGAAGGAGATTCATTCCAGTTCGCGGCGCTTGGCCCGGATGTGTGAGCAGCTAAACTCCTTGGTCCTCCAGTTTAAGACCAACAGCTAGGCACCGCTGGTCAGCAGGCGTGATATGTATTACAATGTAACCGAAGTCTAAGATGGTGTAACTTCCTGCTGAAGGATGACAGCCTGTGATTAGAGTCGAGAACCTGGAGAAGGTAATCCAGCGCACCCGCAAGGTTGTGGAAAAGAGCCGGGAGCAGCTTTATCTTCTGGGCGAGAGTGCTAGACATGAGTATGAGCGCGCCAAGAACGAATTGGAGGTCGCCAAGCGGGAGATCGCTGCGGTGATCAATGAGGTAGACACCCTGGAGCGGGCTTACCTTAAGACGCGCAGGCATCTGATTGAGGTCAGCAGAAACTTTAGCCGTTTTGGGGAAGATGAGATCAAGGCTGCCTATGAGGCAGCACACAAGAAGCAGCTGGAGCTCCTGAGTAAGCGTGAGCAAGAAAAGCTGCTGCGACTGCACCGGGATCACCTGGAGCGGAATGTTAAGTCCTTGGAGGCTACCATCAAGCGCTCCGAAGAACTGATTGCCAATGTGGGTATGGTGCTGAAGATACTCAGTAACGACCTGGATGAAGTCAGAGTGCAACTGGGGGAAATGCAGCAAATGCAGGCCCTAGGCCTCTCTGTCATTATGGCCCAGGAAGAAGAACGTCGCCGCGTGGCCCGAGAGATTCACGACGGACCGGCGCAAAGCCTGGCGAACATAGTGATGCGGGCAGAATTTTGCCTGCGGATTATGGAAGCCAATCCCGCCATACTCAAAGAAGAACTGCTAAGCCTTATGGACCTTGTACGGAGCAGCCTGCAGGACGTGCGCAAGATAATCTTTGATTTGCGCCCCATGGCCCTGGATGACTTAGGGCTGGTACCAGCGGTCAAGCGGTATGTGGAGCAGTACAGTAATGACTACGGTGTCTTAGTGGAGACAGTGGTTGTAGGCGAGGAGTACGAGCTTCCCTCTGCGCTGGTTGTGGCTGTGTTTCGCGTTATCCAAGAATCCATGACCAATGTCAGAAAGCATGCCCAGGCCACCCAGGTCCTTGTCAAGATAGAGTTCATCAAGAACAGAGTTAACGTCGTGGTTCGGGACAATGGCTGCGGCTTCGATGTGGAGAAAGTAACAGCAGAAAAGAGTGGACAGGCATTTGGTCTCTTAGGCATGCGCGAGCGGATAACGCTTCTCAAGGGTAAGTTTAAGCTCAAGTCAGCGCCGGGACAGGGGACGGAAGTGATCTTGAGTCTGCCCACTGCTCCCGAGGAGAATGGATTGGCCGGTGTTCGGAGGGTAGAGAATGTCAACAGTAACTAAGCGGCCAATTAGGCTGATTATCGCCGACGACCACGCCCTCCTGCGCGAGGGGATCAGGAAAATCCTCTCTCTTGAGCCGGACATGGTGGTAGTAGGTGAAGCCGAAGATGGTGACCAGGTAGTGCAATTGGCCCGGGAGACTGCTGTTGATATTATTTTGATGGACATAAATATGCCTAACACGGATGGCATAAGGGCAACACAGATTATCAAGGCCGAAAAACCGGGGACCAAGATCATCGCCCTTACCATTCATGACCAAGAGGACTACCTGTTTGCCCTGATCAAAAGTGGGATCTCAGGTTATGTCCTTAAGGATGTGCGGCCGCAAGAGCTCATCAAGACCATCCGTTCGGTAGCTGAAGGGGCAGGATTCCTTCCCCCCTCCCTTACCCCCACTGTGTTCCGCGAGTTCAACCGTTTGGCAGCGGCGAAAAGTCAGGAGGCTGCAGCTCCGAGCGACTTTGATCTTACCGATAGAGAACTGGAGGTCTTGCAGCAGGTTTCCCAAGGGCTTTCCAATAAGGAGATAGCAGATAAGCTCTTTATCAGTGAAAAGACCGTACGCAACCACCTTACGAATATCTTCCAAAAACTCGGTGTGAGCGACCGCACCCAGGCCGTTCTCTTCGCAATTAAGCATAAGCTTGTTCAGGCCTTATAATTTTCTTCTTATCTGTCTTAACTAAAAGAACCGGTCACCTGTGAAGCATTTCTGGTGACCGGCTTCTTTCTCATTTTTGGCTACGCAGGGCTTGCAGCTCGCGGCTGACTCGGATGAATTCCGCCGAGAGTCTATCGGCTTCTTCTGCCGTTGGTGTGGCTAGAGCGCCAGAGAGCTGAGCGAGACGGGTCTCCAACAGCAGGCGGCGGGTGGCTATGTCTGCTTCATTGGGCTTCACACCTTGCTCCTGGTACTCCTTGTAGCCGCCCGAGAACACCCGTAGTTTGCCCTCTTTCAAGGCGATTACTTTATTTGTGATCCGCTGCAGGAGGTAACGGTCGTGGGAGACAAGGAGAAGGGTGTTGGGGTAGTCTGCCAGGGCATCCTCAACCCGCTCACGGGAGGAGAGGTCGAGGCCGTTGGTGGGTTCGTCCAGAACCAAGAGATCGGGAGTAGCCAGCAGGATCTTGGCAATGGCCAAGCGCAGTTTTTCGCCACGGGAGAGTAGTCCGACTCGCTTCCATACCGTGTCCCGGGGAAAGAGCAGGCAGGCCAACATGGTGCGCACGTAGGTCTGATCCTCAGCGGGGTTTCCGCCTGTAGCTTCCTCCAATACAGTGCGATTAGGGTTAAGGTGTTCCAATTCCTGGGCCAGGTACGATATTTTAAGCGGCGAGCGGTAAACGTTGCCTTCTGCAGGTTGAAGGTCTCCTAGTAGAACCCGGAGCAGGGTAGTTTTTCCGGCACCATTGGGACCGACGATTGCTACGCGGTCGCCTCGCTGGACAAAGAAGTCGGCGTGGCGAAACAGCCAGCGTTTCTTATCGAAGGTAAAACCGAGATTGCTGGCCAGGATCAGGTTGCGGCCACTCCTTCCTGACTGATCCAAACTCAGGTTGATGGTAGCAGCCTCGCGCGGTTTTTCTTTCTTTATTCGCTCTAGCCGTTGCTCCATGGCTTTGGCTGTACGCATATGAGCCTTGGCTTTGGCTCTATAGTTGGGTTTGGACATGATCAGCTCGCGCGGAACATGTTTGTGCTTATTATGAGCTGCCTCTGCCCACTGGATCTGACGCCGGATGGCTTCCTCTAAGCGCTTTTTTTCTTTCAGATACTCTCGGTACTCTTCCTCCTGGCGCTTACATTCGGCGCGCTTTCGCTCTGTGTAGTCGCTGTAGTTGCCAGGGTATTCTCTCACCCGGCCGTTTTCCAGCTCCAGGATACTCGTGACCACCTTATCCAAGAAGTAGCGGTCATGGCTTACCACAAGTAGAGTTCCCCGATAATCTACGAGGATGCCTTCGAGCAACTCCAGTCCTTCTGTGTCCAGGTGAGTGGTGGGTTCGTCAAGTAACAGTACTTCTGGGTTTTGTGCCAGGATGCGGGCTAGAGCAGCGCGGGTTTTCTCACCCCCTGAGAGAGAGCCGGCTCTCTGGCTGAGCTGTACCCGGGTGATCCCGCAACGACTGAGGAGTTCTGCGGGCACACCCGCAACCTGTTCTTGCAGGGTGGTGTTCGGCTCAAAACGTTCCTCCTGGCTGAGATAGGCCGGTTCCAATCCTTCTTTAGCCCAGGTGATGCTGCCTTCGTCGGCTGCCAGTTCGCCGACTATAATCTTGAGCAGCGTGCTTTTACCACAGCCGTTTAGGCCTACCAAACCGACCTTTTCTCCAGCGGTAAGCTTGAACGAAACCCCTGACAGTACCGGGGTACCCTGGAACCCTTTCTTGATCTTATTCACCTGTAGAATAGCCATGGGATGCCTCGCCTCCTATTATTGGGTAGGCAGTCCCGCCGAGACAGACAAAAAACCACGGGTCAGTATCCCGTGGCTTAGTGTTCTAAGCTGCGTACACAAAAGCTACAGCGGATCGCTTTTAGGGACGAACCGGCATGCGCATAGGGTACACGACCACACCATAAAGAGCGCCTGCGGAGGGACTGGCCTAACTGTTGCGGCTCCCCAAGGAACCGCTCCTATCCAGTTGTATACCAGTGATCATCTTCTTCATGTCCGTAACCTCCGCCATCTTGGCCCTGTAATAAAGAGGGTACAACTATATTATACCGTCGCTGGTGTGAATGATCAATGCGTATTCCATTTTCGGTACTTGCATGTGACGTAACGTCACCCCTTAAGATGAGTTTAAGGAAGGGGGGATAGTTTGGATCACAGTTGTTATCCAACAGGCCAGTTTGCCAAGAGGGCTGGGGTAACAGTTCGAACACTGCGCTACTATGACAAGGTAGGGTTGCTAAAACCTACCAGGCTTACACCCGCCGGTCATCGCTTATACACCGACCATGACCTGGTCCGATTACAGCAAATACTCGCTTTGAAGTTCCTGGGTTTTTCCTTGGAACAGATCAAGCATTTCTTCTCGGTTCTGCCGACCAATGTGATTGAGGTGCTGCAACTGCAGAAGGAAATGATGTATGAGAAGCGGCGGCAGATTGACAAGGTTATCCAGACCCTGGAGCAGGCCTGTAACGTTTTCGATGATCAAGATCCAGATTGGGATTATTTCTTGGAGGTGATTCGCGTGGTGCAACAACCTGATTCTTGGAAACAGTACTACTCAGAAGAGGCCATAAGGAAACTTGAAGAGCGCGGTAAGAATTACACTTCGGAGGATGCCCAGCGTGATGCCAAGCGCTGGCAGGAGGTAATCTCTGGTTTCAAGAAAGCGTTTGCTGCGGGCTTGGATCCAGGTTCTGAAGAGGTACAAGCTCTGGCCAAGAAGCACCACGAGCTTGTACAGGAGTTTACCCAGGGTGATCCGGGCATTACTGAAGGACTAAAAAAGATGTACAGCTCTCCGGGGAGACAGTGTCCCAATCCCTATGGCAGCCAGGAAGAGCACGGCTACGTGAAGAGGGCGTTGGCGCTTTACAGAGAACGCAACCTGTAACAGGAAGGGCTACCCAAAAGCGGGTAGCCCTTTTTACTCTTGGTTATAGAGAGTGCCTTACGCTACTAAACCCTCGAAGGGGATGCGAAACTCGATGATCCCAGCCACGTAGGGGGCAATGTCGTACTCACCAAAGTAAACCACAAGGTTGCCGTATTCCAGGTAAAACCTTGCCTCTCCTTGTTCAAGGATCTCCCGGGCTGTATCTACTGCGTCCGGGAAGAATAGGTCGGGTTCGGTTTCCACTTGGCGCTTGATCTCTGCCACGATAACCTTCTTGTAATCCTCGCTCTGGCTAAAAAAGTCCTGGAGCTTGAGTTCACGCCCCGTCTCAAGGTCAATGGTAAGCGCCCAGCGAGTGCTCATACCGTGGGCCCCGCCGGTGTACTGGTAGTGATCGGTTGCGATACTGAGGAGGTTATTCATGTTGTAAGTGACGAGATAAGACGAGTGCACCTGGAAAGGGTGGACAGGGAAATCATTTTCCTCGGCAGCCGCCAGGTAGTCCTGGAGCTGAGCCTCTATCTCTTCTCTCCAGACGTATGCTTCCTCGAGTCTTTGGTTTACTTCTTCTGCCAGGGCAGGGTTATTGGGAAGATAAACCACCGGGATTTCCTGGTTAACTACAATAGTATCTTCTTCTTTTGTGATGGTATTACTTTCAACCTGAACGGCGCCCAAAAAGTGATCCAGGGCAGGGTGCATTTCGGCCAGGATATGATCATTTACCTTGCTTTCGTTTTGGGCCAGTTTGGCTTTGTAGTCTCTAACGAGAGCAGTGAAACGATAATCTGGGTAGGTTTCCAGAGTTTGCTCGTAGCTCTTGAGAACTTCTGGCTTAACGATTTTCGATTCATACGAGTAACTGGGTGTGTTGTTAGCACCAAAGATATAACTGGCTAAATAACTGCGTTGTAACGTAGACAAAGGTAGCTTATACTGTGAGTTGGGGAAAGCACGCTCAAAGTCTTCGATGGCTGCCAAGCGTTTGGCGAGTTCATCCCAGTCTATTGTCAGGGCTGCGTCAACCAATGCCGGCTGGTTGGACTCAGTAGCCCTGATCTTAAAATACTGTGCCAGTTCGTCAGTGATGCTACCACTGAAAGTGTCAAGTAGGGCTTGGTAATCAATTGTAGCCTCCAACATCCCCTCAGGCACCCGCACCTTCAGTCCCTGGCTGCAGGCTTGCCGAAGGAGTTGCTTTAGCTCAGGGTCCTCTGGTAGAGATGTCTCCTGGTTCAGGAAATCCAGGTCGTTGAGATCGGCCACAGTGATGCCGCCAGGTGTGAAGAGGCTCTGGAAGAGGGAACTACCTTCTGCCGCCCCTTGCAGGGCTGCTGTTTTTTCTGGTAGGCTGTGCAGCAGGGTAGCACAGTATTCTGTTAAGGCTGTGCTTAAACTCTCGCGCCCAAAGTTGGGAGCATTGTCTTTAAGGTAGGACAGGGCTTGGCTCAGATCACCTCGGCTTAGCAGCTCACGGAACGCGCCAAGATCCAGGGTTTCCTCTTCAGATGACCCAGCCCCTACTTTATCTTCTGACGCCGGGATTTCAGCCGGCTGCAGCCTTTGTAATATATTTGGCATAAAGATTAGGCCTCCAGCTACGAGACAAAGCCCCAGGATTGCTGCTGCGCCGCGCGTGATCCACTTATTCATCTAATTTCCTCCCATGATCATCTTTGCGGGGATTCATTCCGACTATACCCTTGCCTGCTATCTGTATGATACTCCTGCCTGGTTACAATCCAGTTACGGGTGTTTCATTCAAGTAGACGTTCAGGCCAGGGAAAAGTTCCGCTGTTAAGATCATGATTGACTTGATGCCGAGTTGGACCAACTATGTGGCTTTTACAGAACGGTTCTTACGCTGGTCGCGGTAATGGTTATTTCTACACAGTTTTATCATAGTTTCATCACAGGGATAGTCTATAATTCCCAGCAAGAGATTGAAAAGATTAAGTAAAGAGTTGAGGTGGGGAGTCTTGCAGAGTAAAATTGGGAAACCAGTCTTATTAGGACTGGGGTTGATTGTCCTTCTGATAGTGGGCTTTGGTGCTGTGAAACTACGTGGACAGTCCACAGCTGCTGTGCAGCAAACGGTCCGAACCGTCCAGGCCAGCCGGGGCCCAATTGAGGTGGCAATTAGCGGTAGAGGCAATGTTGCTTTTGCCGAGGATGTCAGGGTAAAAGCCCAGGCTGCAGGTAAGGTTCAGCAGGTGTTGGTGAAGGATGGCGAACAAGTTGAGGCGGGCCAGTCCTTATTTGTTTTGGAAAATCCGGCGCTGGAGCTGCAGCGCGACCAGGCGAGGAGTTCCGTAGAGAAACTGACTCAAGAACTCAGAGATTTGGAGGAAGAGCTCGGCGCACTCCAGGTAGTGGCGACTGAAGCAGGTCGTGTCACCAATGTAACTGTTAGCGAAGGCGACCAGGTAACCAAGGGGGCCGTGCTGGTGACCCTGGTAGATGATGATACCTTCTCGGCCACTGTGCCCTTTCTCCGACCGCAACGCGAGCAGATTGCCGTGGGCCAAACGGCTCAAGTATTTCTGCCCGAGTTCCTGAGCAGTCTTTCGGGAAAGGTGGTTAAGGTGGCGTCCTCCGGCCAGGCAGGGGTCGGTGGAACCATCGTCTACCCTGTGACAGTGGAGTTTGCTAATCCTGGGGCTTTAGTAGACGGTGTACAGGCCTCAGTCACTGTGGAGACCGAGCAGGGTTCGGTGGAGGCACTGGAGACGGGAACGGCCGGCCCGAAAAAGCTTGCGGACATCCGCAGTGCTGCCGTTGGGCGGGTCAAGGCTATTTACATAGAGGTGGGTGACAAGGTAAAGGCCGGGCAAACCCTTATAGAACTTGAGAACGACGATCTCCCTTATCAACTAAATCAAAAGCGGGACAGTCTATCCCAGGCCCAGCTTAACTTGGCTACTCAAGATGACCAGCTGGCTCGGCTTGTGGTAACTGCTCCCATCAGCGGTATCTTTCGCGAGGTGGAAAGTTCCACCAGCAGCGATGGAACCGTTCTCGGCCCGGTGCAGGTTGGGGACGAACTAAAGGTTAACGACCTTTTAGGCAGGATAGTAAACAACTCCAGTTACCAAGTTGTAGTCAGAGTGGATGAACTAGATATTGGGCAGATTGCGCTAGGGCAAAAAGCGGAGATTACTGTTGAAGCGTTACCGGGGCGGATTCTGCCCGGAACAGTAACGGCAATTGCCGAGGAAGGCACTGTACAGAGCGGGGCTGCTGTTTTCCCCGTTACCTTGACCCTCGATCCTGTTCCTGGTCTAAGAGCCGGTATGACGGCGACGGCCCGAATCCTTGTGGCTAGCAAGAAAGATGCGCTACTGCTACCTATAGAGGCGGTACAAGAACTGCGGGGTCGATTCTTCGTGATGGTGCCTAGTGCTGCAGAACCAACACGAAGATCGGGGAACCGTGTTGAGATTGAGGTTGGCCTACACAATGAGAACTATGTGGAGGTAGTCTCCGGTCTTAACGAGGGAGACGTGGTGCTAGTGCCACAAAAAAGCACGGTGACGGGAAGTGAGAGCAACAGGCCGGGTCGTGTAATGATGCCTGGTGGTCCTCCTCCCGGTGGAGGCGGCGGTTTCCGCTTCCAGGTTCGGTAGGGAGGCACTATTAAATGATTGAGCTTAGAGATATCACCAAGACATACCGCATGGGCAAAATTGCGGTGCACGCCCTGCGTGGTGTTAGCCTAGAGGTTAAAGCCGGTGAGCTTGTGGCTATTGTGGGTCCCTCCGGCTCTGGCAAGTCAACGCTCATGAACATCATAGGCTGTTTTGATGTACCCACCAGCGGCGAGTACCGCTTGGAGGGAAAAGAGGTAGGCCGACTTACGGACAATGACCTCGCCCGTCTGCGCAACAGAAAGATTGGCTTCGTTTTTCAGAAGTTCAACTTGTTACCTCAGCTCACGGCCTGGGAGAATGTACAGGTGCCGCTCCTCTACGCCGGTGTTAGGCTCCAGGAACGGAGAGAGCGGGCCGCTAAGGCGCTGCGTCAGGTTGGTTTAGGGGACCGTTTGCACCATCGCCCCAATGAGATGTCCGGCGGTCAGCAGCAGCGGGTTGCTATTGCTCGGGCACTGGTAACGCGGCCATCCTTTCTCCTGGCGGATGAACCCACCGGCAATCTGGATTCCAATTCCGGGCGAGAAATCATGGATCTGCTTTTTTCTCTCAATGAGGAAGGTACCACCCTCATTGTGGTAACCCATGATGGGTTGTTAGCCAAGCGCTTCCCGCGCCTGGTTGAGATCCGGGACGGGCAATTGGTGCGGGAGGAGGTACAGTGATGGAATTTATCACAGCAGTGTCCCTGGCCTGGCAGGGTATTGTAAACAATAAGCTGCGTTCGCTACTTACGATGCTGGGGGTCATCATTGGGGTGGCGTCGGTCATCTCCTTGGTGGCCATAGGCACAGGGACAAACAAACAGGTCACAGAGCGCATTCAATCCCTGGGATCCAACCTGCTGACTGTTCAAGTAAGGGGACGGGGCAGTGATACTTCGCTTCGCTATGTAGAACTTGCCGACCTTAAAGAGCTTGAGCACGTGAGTGCTGTGGCCCCGGCCCTAACAGGGACCGCTACAGTCAAGTATGGCAGTGTTACCCATGACACGCTCGTTGAGGCGACCAACACGGATTATAGTACTGCACGCAATCTGGCGGTGGCGAGCGGCCGTTTCTTGTCTGACCTTGACGTAACCTTTCACCACAAGGTGGCGGTGTTAGGAACAGAGGTGGTGGAAAACCTCTTTGGTAGCTTAAACTCAGTGGTGGGCCAACGCATCCTTATTGACGGCATAGAGTTCACCGTGGTGGGAGTCTTGGAGTCGAAAGGCGGGGGCGGAGGTATGTCCCAGGACGATCGGGTGATCATCCCGCTTACCTCTGCCAACTTAGTGTTAGGTGGACAGAACATCCGCACCCTTTACGTACAGGCAGATGCATCGGACACGGTAAAGAAGGTTGAAGAAGGCCTTAATGATTGGCTGCTCAAACGTTTTCGCGACGAGGATAGTTTCAGCGTCTTTAATCAAGCCGACATGTTAGAGACAGTAAACGAGGTCACCAAGATTCTTTCCCTGATGTTGGGCGGGATAGCCGGAATTTCGCTGCTTGTTGGCGGGATCGGGATCATGAATATTATGCTGGTCTCTGTGACCGAGCGAACTCGGGAGATCGGTATCCGCAAGGCCCTTGGCGCCAGACGCCGCGATATACTTAATCAGTTTCTTGTTGAATCTATGGTGCTGAGTGGGAGCGGTGGCATTATTGGTATCGGTGTGGGGGTTGGACTCTCACTTGTCCTGGAACGGCTCTTGCAAATGCCAACCAGTGTCTCCTTGTTACCGGTGTTAATTGCCTTTGGTTCTGCCGTTATGATTGGAGTTTTCTTTGGCATCTACCCCGCCCGTCGCGCTGCTGAACTGAATCCTATCCAGGCCTTGCAGTACGAGTAATATGGATGCCTAGTTCCGCAATAGCTTAGCCCTTTTTCAGACTTACCACGATGATCTCTGGCCTATTGAACAACCGCTGCGGAAAGACGCTGTTACCCAGGCCTCGGCTTACTACCAGGCTGGTGTTCCCATGGCTATACAAGCCGCTGGAGTAGCGGGGGAGAACGCCTTGCCCGGGCGCGATCAGACCGCCTAGGAATGGTAGCCGAATTTGGCCGCCGTGGGCGTGACCGGAGAAAACGACGTTAAGCGAGTGTTGGCTGTAGATGGTAATGAGTTCCGGCCGGTGGGCCAGGAGTATGCTGAAACCGCTACTACCTTCCCGTGCGCGGTCGAGTTCTCTGTTTACCACTTCCGTTGGACTCAAGGCTTTCGGCTGAACCGCCGGGTCGTCAATGCCGAGAATACAGATCCAATCCTCGCCGCGCTCAAGCCGGTCGTGTTGATTGGCCAGGACCTTGACGTTACGCTTCACTAGTTCCTTGCCCAGGGCGCTGAAGTCGCCTGCCCACCACTCATGGTTTCCGGTGACATAATAAGTGGGGGCGATCTTAGTGAGCCTGTCCATCAGTCTGAGACCAGCTTCCTCGCCACCGCGCTTACGATCGATCAGGTCACCGGTGAACACTATTAGGTCCGGCTTAGCCGCACGAATCTTGCTTACCAATTTCTCCTGATTGGGACCAAAGGATTTTCCGTGCAGGTCCGAGAGGTGTACAATAGTCAAGCCCGAAAAGCTGCTAGGCAAGTCCTCTAAGTTAAGGGTAATGTGCCGTACGGTTAGAATATTGTTCTCAGTGTACAAAAAGGCGGCCAGAAGTGCGCCTGTTAACAGCACTACTATCATTCTGTTCTTCAAGTGAATGCCACCTTTCGGCTTCTGGTGCTTGCTCCAAGCTAGCTTAGCTTGATAACTATCTGTAGTCTCCGTGCGCGACCCTGAGATTTTGAATCCTTCTTAACCCCAGCCTAAATGCTGTGGCCCCGCCGTTGGCAGGGTGCCGCACAGGTGTGCAGGGAATGTTCAGCGCTGTGAGTGTAGCCTCGGCCTTCTTGCCAATGGCTATAACCATGGCTTGAGGACATAAAGCCAGCAGTGCGCTGAGGTATGACTGCCCTAAGGCGAGTTCCTCCCGCGTGGGGGTGCGGTTGGTTAGAGCCCCCTGGTCAGGGCGATAGGGGTGAAAAGGGAATGTGTTCCAGAGGATGACCTCAAAGGGTGAAATGCCTAGTTCATGTACCGCTGTCCACACGATGGTGGCAGTGGGCTCGTTAAAACCCAGTCTTCTGAGTTCTGGTCGGCTGGTGCGGCTAAACCCGCCGCCGGGGGCTACCCAAGCAGGGTCAATGGTCGGGTGATGTCCCAGAAGGATGCGTTCAGAAGTCATGGCGATCCCAGAAAAGCGGCCTCCTTGGTAGCCTACCGCCTCCGCCAACAAGATGAAACGGGCGTAGGGTACCCTGTACTGAAGGTATCGCTCGAGATGCTGGGAGCGTATCTTAGGTGCGGCAGGAGTCAGATCGTAGTTAGGATCTATATCGCGCCAGGGATTGAACACCCCCGGCAAAGATTCGTAGGCTTGCAGGCTGGCGATCAATTCACGTACCTTTTTCACAGAAGGCCTCCTCCTCAATCAGTTATAAGCCCCGCCAAGTAAAGAAGGCTGTAATACTGGTTCATTATAACATACCGCTCTCCGCTGATATCGCCTGCTTTCTGGGAACAATTCCTTTATCTGCACGTCAGTAGTAGTGACTAAGCACAAAGGAGGGCGGTAGACCCAGGTGAGAACGGAGGACTAAAAACAGCCTAAACTTAAACGTATGAGGAGGATTATCATATGAAGAAGTGGTCCCTGGTATTGGTCCCGCTGATCTTATTCCTTACCCTTACAATGCAGGTGTGGGCGGCCCAACCTATTAAACTCATCGTCAATGGTGTTGTTACTTCTACCGATGTTGCTCCGCAGATGATCAAGGACAGGGTGATGGTTCCGGTCCGTTGGGTGGCCGAGGCCTTGGGCGCTGATGTACATTGGGATGAAGTAAATCGAAGCGTCTTAGTAAAGCAGAAGCAAGAAGGACAGGACCTGTCTTCTCTGGAGCGGCGCCTAGAACTCCTAGAGCAGGCAGTTGCTGCTAAGACCCCGGAGCAGGCGGTGGAAACATGGGCTGAGGGCGTTAAGATGAGGAACGGAGCCCTTCAGTATGCCATGCTTTCACCTGAACTCAGGGCACAAAAGAAAGCGCAGTATGAGTCTCAAGGCTGGGTAACCGGTGTCTCGAGTCCCTGGGTTGAGGATTATGAGATTCTCAGCAGCGAAGCAGACAGCTTCAAATACGTAGTCACTTTTTCGTTAGTGTCCTCTACGGGAAGTGCCGGCCAGACAGTAGCCCATGTTACAGTGAAGCAGATTCAGGGCAATTGGTTCATAGATAAAGTGTCTGAAACCCACGTAGGCCCGGCAACAGGCGAAGAGGAGACCCCGGCCCAGGCCAATATCCTGACCGGCATAATCAAGGAAACAGAAACCGGAGACAGCCCTCGCATTTTGGTGGAAGGGGACCCAATGGCGAGCGGAGAACCAAGCTTGACCTGGGTGTATATCAGTGCCAGGACATCTTTCTCAGTGTCCCATAATGGCGAGGTCAGTTCTGCTACTATGGATGACATTGAAGCTGGGCAGCAGGTGGAGGTAGTCATCGATGGTCCAATGTTGATGTCGTACCCGGCCCAGGGAGCCGCAGAGTCTATTCAGGTTATTAAATAGGCTGGCAGCAACTGCAGGGTGCCGTTAGGAAGGACTTCCTTCCTAGTCGGGACCCTGTTTTGTTTTCTGACTGCTGGCAGTTGGCCTCCGCTTTGAAATGGTTAATTATGGTTCTAAGGTCAGCGTTGCTATCTGCCGATAAAAAAGATAAGGCTTACTGTCGGACCGGGATGGTCCATGGAAACTTGGAGGTGCCGGTATGCTGAGACGCAGATTAGTGGCCTCGGTCCTGGCCTTTTTGCTCATAACCTCTTTTTATCCTCTCTCCCAGGTGCGGGCAGCAGATCAACCCGTACTGGTGAGCGTCAGTCCCACTACGGTGCAGGCAGGTCAGAGTGTGAGACTGACCTTAACCGGTTCAGGTCTGGCGAATGTGAATCAGGTTTGGGCAGGAAATGTAAGTCTTACAGAGCTTAACGTTACGGATACGGTAGTTACCGCCCTTATACCGGTCAACCAGCTTCTTACGTTGGGCCTGGTGGACGTCAGCGTCAAGGACACTCTCGGGCAGTCCTTCACCTTGCCGCAGGCCTTAGAAATCTTGAGCAATCCTGTGATCGAGGAGGCATACCGTCAAGACATCTCTGATTCTGGTAGTCCTGAGTATCGCAGGGTGCCTACCATAGGCGGTGTTCCCATCGTAATCACCGGTACAGGTTTTGCTCCTGGTCTCAGCCTCAGCATTGGTGGGCAGCCGGCTACAAACGTCCGGGTGGAAACCGGTGGCACCAAGATCACAGCAGACGCTCCGGCGAGCACCACAGGCGGGAAAGAGGTAATGGTCATTAACCCCGATGGCGGGCAGTCTGTCTTGCCGGGGAACAGTGCCAACACGCTTTTCTACCGTTTGAGCTCACCAAGGATAGAAAGTATCACGCCCGGTTATGGTTCTACCTTAGGGGGAACCCTTGTTACCATAGCAGGCGAGGAGTTTGATGCAGCGGACCGGATTAAGGTTCAGATTGGCACAGGCTTTGCCTCGGTGGTGGGTGTTTCTGCCGATCACAAGAGTATCACGGTCCGCACGCCCTCCGGCACAGTAGGAACGGTCCCGGTAATCGTGACCAATGCTGATGGTGTTTCTGTGAGTCAAGGGGATGGGTTTGAGTATGTGGTAACACCCACCATCTCTTCAGTCACTCCGAATTTCGGACCCACATCAGGAGGCAGCGAAATCCAGATTCGGGGCACTAACTTCCCCGAAGCTGGAAGCCTAGGGGTCAAGATTGCAGGGAGAGAAGCCTTGGAGGTCACGCGAGTCAGCGACACTCTTATTACAGCTGTGACGCCTCCAGGACCGCTGGGACCTGCCCCGGTTGAGATCTTTGACCTGAGTGACACCAAGAAGGGTATCATCTTGGCTGACGGTTTCACCTATAAGGAGAGCACCAGCTCTCCCCAGATCGACCCCGACGGGATTCAGCCTAACACCGGCAGCACAACCGGCGGCGATCTGGTTCGCATCACCGGCAGAGACTTTCTCGCCGGTTCTCAGGACAATCCTACGCGGGTGTTCTTTGGTGGTGTTCCTGCGCCTGAGGTGGTGGTGGAGAGCACCACCAGCCTGAGGGTGGTAACACCCCCGGGTCAAGCCGGGTGGCGTTCTGTGGAATTGGTTAACCCTGATGGTGGGACGTGCAAGATAGAAAACGGTTTTCTCTACAAGGTGCCGGAGAAGCTGGTCCTTATCACCGGTGTTACTCCGGCCCAAGGCGTCCTGGACGAACAGCGCAGGGTTGTGCTCTCAGGGGCCAACTTTCTTGAGCCAGGTGAGAGCCCGAACGATGTTGAAGAGGTAGAAGTTCGCTTTGGTGGTAATCTTGCCGCTGACATCACCATCATAGATTCCCGTACAATATCGGTTATTGCCCCCTTAGGTGGGGCCTTAGGGCCGCAAAACGTTAGCGT
>JAAYHG010000007.1 GCA_012735455.1 Bacillota bacterium | reverse complement strand
GGGCTCTTCTACCCGCCCTGCAGTTATGCGGAGCGGGGAGAACTGGTGGAGCTCTGCCGGGTTACGAGAAGCTACGGTGGCTTTCTGGTAGTGCACGTGCGCGACGAAGGGGACAATCTCATGGAGTCCCTACAAGAAGTAATCGGTATCTGCTTGGAAGCAGATTGCCCTCTCCACATTTCGCATTTGAAGGTGAGCGGCAAGAAAAACTGGGGACGGGCTGCTGAGGCGCTAATGCTGCTAGAGGAGGCAAGGGAGCAGGGGTTAGAACTCACCTTTGACCAATACCCTTACATCGCCGGTAGCACCATGCTGGATGCAGTTCTGCCGCCGCGTTTCTTGGCCGGAGGAACTGCTGCCATGCTGGAGAACTTGAAGAGGCCAGAGGTGCGCCAGGAACTGACGAGGATTCTCCAGGGGGAAACTCAGGAACGATTTGAGAACCTGGTGAAAGCTTGTGGCTGGGATGGTATTGTGGTAAGTTCCGTGGCTTCGGAGGCCAATCTTAGCGCGGAGGGTAAGAACATTGCCTCCCTTGCTGCCGAGTTAGGTAAAACGCCAGTGGATGTGGTTTGTGACCTCCTTATTGCCGAGAACAATGCTGTCACCCAGACCATGTTCTATGGCTCGGAAGACGACGTAAAGAAGATCATGCAGAGCGAGTATATGACCTTGTGCACAGACGGTATTGCCGGCGGCAAACCGCACCCGCGGGTTTACGGTAGCACGGCTCGCTTTCTCGGAAAGTATGTGCGCGAAGAAGGTGCGCTGAGCTTACCCCAAGCGGTGCGTAGGCTTACTTCCCTGCCGGCACAGCGCCTACGCCTGCAAGACCGCGGCCTTGTACGCGAGGGCATGGTGGCCGACATCACTGTCTTTGACCCCGAGACCATTCGCGACCGCGGCACCTACGCCGATCCAAACCAGTACCCTGCGGGCATCGAGTACGTACTGGTGGCCGGACAGGTGGCTGTGGAGCAGGGCAGGCTCACAGGAGTGCGCGCCGGACAGGTGCTGAGGCGCAGATAGTACCGAAAAGCATCAACCCAAGAAGGGGCCTGGAAGCTCTGTGCTCTCACTCCTCTTCTTGGGTCTTTTCTTTACTAATGCCGTACTTTTGAAGCTTACGCACTACGGTGGACTGGTCTACCTGTAGGATTTGAGCCACTTTGCGCGTGCTCTGAAGTGAGCGGTACAGATTTTCCAGCAGCTGGCGCTCCATACTGTTTAGATACTCTTGCAGCGACATGAACTGAAAATCGATAATGCCACCAGGGTTTTGCTGTGCTAGAGAAGCCAGGGTGACCTCGGTGTCTGAAGACGTGAGAAGCAAGCGCTCCACTGTATGTTCCAGCTCGCGGACGTTGCCGGGCCAATCATAGTGGCAAAAATATTGCAGGACTTCAGGGGAAAATGATTTGTTCAGCCCATGCTTGGCATTAAACTTGGCTACAAAGTGTGCGGCCAGGGGGGCTATGTCCTCTTTCCGCTGGCGCAGTGGAGGAATGGTGATAGGAACCACGTTTAGGCGGTAGAAAAGGTCCTCACGGAAGCTGCCTTTTTGTACGAGTTCCAGCAGATTCTTATTGGTTGCGGCAATTATACGTGTATCAACCTCAAAACTTGTGGTGCCACCAACCCGGCGCACCTTTCCATCCTGCAAGACTCTTAGCAGGTTGGCTTGGGTCTTGGGGGACAGTTCCGCTACTTCATCCAGAAAGAGGGTTCCCTTATTAGCAACCTCAAAGAGCCCGGGTTTACCTTTTTTCTTAGCCCCGGTAAAGGCACCTTCCTCATAGCCGAACAGTTCAGCCTCAATGAGCTCAGCAGGGATGGCGGCACTGTTCACCTCTACGAAAGGTTCGTTGGCCCGGGGGCTAAGGTCGTGGATGAGACGGGCCATAACCTCCTTGCCCACTCCAGATTCGCCGGTTAGAAGGACAGTGGTGTCAAAGGGGGCTATTCGCTTAACCACCTCGATTACCTGTGACATGGTCTTACTGCGGTGAATTACTTTTTCCACTACACGCTCGCGGCGAAGAAGCTCTAGTTCAGCCTGGTAGCGCTGGAACTCGCGGTAGCGAACACCGAGTTCCTGTTTCAGTTTGTTGAGTTCGGCAATATCCCGAAGGATTCCTACAATAAAACTTATATTTCCCTCTGCATCC
>JAAYHG010000001.1 GCA_012735455.1 Bacillota bacterium | reverse complement strand
GGCAGGGTGACAAAAGCACCAAAGTGGGTTATACCGGTGACTACACCCTCGACAATACTACCTACTTCCAATGCCATGCGCGGCCTGTTCCTCCTTAGTATTCTCTCCGACAGGGCTATTATAGCTGTTAGGCCCTTTTTCTGTCAATAGCTATTACCTGGCAGTTAGTGTCAACATTTAGTAGGCTAGTTCCACTCAAACCCCGAGATGTTTATTAAGCAACGTACCCTGCTTCTGCTAACAGGCGAAGCACGTAGCGTACCCACGGCTCACCGGCCGATGGGCCGTTGAGAGCTGGAATGCGGGCTCTAAGCCATGCGTCTTCGTCGGCCTTCTTCCTCCGTCTGACTGCTCGTTTTAGGTCAGTAATTCTTTCCTCCAGCCGGCGGATTTTTTCCGTGGCCATAGGCCGAGTACGGCCAATACGCCTCAAAAGCCCTTCTAAAGCACCTTCTTCCCTAAGAGCTAAGAGGCGAGGCATGTAGTCGCCGCCTTTGAGCCCCCAGCGTGCCCCACGGCGCTTCATCCGGCATGCTACAATGCGCCAGTTTTGCCCCTCGATTGTACCTAGAGTTGGGCCATCAAGGTTGGCTTGGATACCTTCCCAGTTGGCGAGTATGTAGGAACGAAGATCTTCTATCCGTTCGCGAGCTGTCCCCCTTTGGCCTTTGGCTGCACGGTTTAATGCTTCTTCTGCCTTAACCTTGGAATTTTTCCTTAGAGCTGCTGCTAATGCTTTGCGAGCGCTAAAGTTGCGCCCTAAGGCCTCATTTACCCGCTTTTTAAGGTGGAATGGATCAAGATGGTATATGGCATTATGGAATTGCTCTTGGGCCTCTTTTATCCATTCTGCCCCGTCTCCGCCAATGTGAACCCGAGGTACGGCGCTTAAATCCCAAACCTCGCCAAAGGAAGCGCTGGCTTCTTCCCAGATCTCTTGACTATCTGTGAGACCGGCAACTACGTGTTTTTCTTTCAAGATGCGTCGCGGCTTGTTCGGTGATCCTACGTTCTCTTTGTTTTCGTAGGCTACAACCACCCGTACTTCGCCGTGCTTGCTCTTGGCCCTCTGTAGTTTGATCGTTACTCCATCCGCCTCGATGTAAAGTTCCGGCGGCTGCCGTGTGCCTTTCGGTACTACGCCGTCTTCGAATACCGCTTCGCGTTTGGCCTGGGCTTCTTTAGCCGCTTCTGCCCCGGCTCGCTGGAACGCTTTCCAGACGCTCATGGCGCTGACTCTAGGGGCTATCAGGCCGATGATTTTGGCTGCCCGGCGGAAGGGAACATCGAGTCCGATTTCTTGGCACATCTGGGCAAGGCTGTCGGAAATTCGAGCATGGTCCGGCAGCCCAAGAGCCTCATCGAGAAGGAAAACTGTCTTCCCACTCCGGCTATCGCGGTACAGCCTGCGTTTCAGCTTGAGAGGCCCAAACAGCGTCAGAATCGTACGGGAGCGAGTTCCCACTACTCGAAGGGTCTCTTCGCGCTCGGCCATAAGCCTCTCATCCATGGCTTCCAGCACGCTTTCCATTAGCTTCCCAGCTACTTGCTGGGTGAGAGCCTGTATCCCACGTTCTAGTTCCCACAGACTCTTGCTCGTGCTCACTAGAGTCAGAATTCCTTTCACCAGAAGGAGGACTGCATCAAGTATGTGGCGAATACTTAGCATGAGAGATCTCACACACTCCTTAGCCGGGATTTGGGTGGCCTTCCAGACCAACCCTGTGTGAGATCTCTCTTTCTATGTCCCACACGGGATCTCCTGTTTGCCTACTGAAAGTTTACACTACCATCACGTAGGCTGGGGTGTGGAGTGTGTATGTATCTATCATAGTGGTCCTACAAGCATACTTGGAAATCTTAGGGCTCTTTAGTATGGCCTTGGTTATAGCGGGTATAACCCCTAGCCTTAGGCAGGTTATGGGTTATTCTGCCGGGCTTATGCTAGCGATCCAATCGATTCGATACCTGCCCTTTCCTTTCGGGATACATACACTCTTGGGTCTGCTCTTTTTGATGATTATTGTCATTAAAATAGGCAATGTGTCCTCGGCCAAAGGCTTCTTGGCTGCCTTTTCCAGTGCAGTTCTGATAGCTGTACTAGAGTTTGGTTTCCACACTTTGGCCTTTGCCCTTCTCGAGGTAGATGTGCAAACCGTTGCAACAGATCCCCTGCTTTGGGCATTAGTTGGCCTGCCGCAGGCGGTGACGATGATAATACTGGCGTTGACCGTGTGGCACTTTAGAGCAAGGAAAGGAACAACAGAGCATCATGGCTTATCTTCCCCACAGCAGAAAAGCCGCTCGTTTCTTGGCCTCTAAGGCTAATGCATCAGCGGAGACGGAAGAAGTAATGGCGTATGCTATCGAAGTTCTGAGCCTTAACCTCCTCAATGTTATTCTTTCGCTCCTGTGTGCTTATCTTTTGGGTCTGGTTGTGGAGACTATAGCTGCGCTCCTTGTTGTGTCCACCGTTCGCTTTTTCTCAGGTGGCGCCCACAGTAACTCACCTTTGCGCTGTACAGTGGTGACGGTCTTGCTATTCCCTGCCATCGCTGCGACAGCTGCAATGTTCTCGTATTTCGGACCATCGATAGTGAACACGCTAACAATCGTAAGTGTAATAACGGGGGTTACTCTTGTATATTATCTAGCTCCTGTGGACTCTCCAGGAGCGCCCATAATATCCCTGCAAAGGAGAAAAAAGCTAAGGTTAGGAGCCATGGTAACCTTAATGCTGTGGGCTATTGTCCTAATACTTCCAAATGGGGGGCTGCCCCTGGGAGTACGGGGAAGCATTTCTCTGGCTATTTTGTGGAGTGCCTTTATCCTAACCAGGTCAGGCCACAACCTGTTCAGATGGATTGATATGCTTGGAGTGGCAAAATACGAAAGAGAGGAGGTTGTGTGATGAAAAGGTTTGCACACTGGTTGTTGGGTGTAGCAGTAGTAGGGCTGATGATGGTGGCCAATGTTGCCTCGGCTTCAGCCTGTTTCCTCGGCCACTATCAACCGACTGTTCCCAAAATGTTACAAAAATAGACAAGACTCTTCTTTATAAGG
>JAAYHG010000006.1 GCA_012735455.1 Bacillota bacterium | reverse complement strand
GTTCAACCTAGCCGTAGGCGCAGCCCTGGCTGCCAAGCTCCGCGGCAGCGATCAGGTGGCAGTCTGTTTCTTCGGTGACGGTGCCTCGAACCGCGGTACCTTTCACGAAGCCATAAATATGGCAGCGGCGTGGAAACTCCCGGTGGTCTTTGTCTGCGAAAACAATCAGTGGGCCTCCACCACACCCTACCGCACCACTACTTCGGTGGAAAACATCGCCGACCGCGCCATCGGTTATGGTATTCCAGGCGTGGTAGTTAACGGAAACGACGTTTTTGCTGTCTATGAAGCTGCGCGAGCAGCGGTGCAACGCGCCCGCTCTGGCGGCGGACCCACTCTCCTTGAGGCCAAGACCTACCGAATAAAAGGGCACTTTGTGGGCGATCCCGAGCTGTACCGAACCCGCGAAGAGGTCCAAGAGCGTTTTGAGAACGACGATCCCCTGAAGAACTTCAGACAACAGGTCTTAGCCGCCAACCAGCTTACTGAAAAAGACTTCGCAGATATTGAAACACAGGTAAAAGAAGAACTAGCAGCAGCGTTGGCTTACGCTAAGGAAAGCCCCTTCCCAGGGCCAGAGGAGCTGTTCCAGGATCTTTACGTGGAAGGAGGGGAAGCACTATGCGGGAAATAACTTTCTCAGAAGCTACCATGGAGGCCATGGCCGAAGAAATGGAGCGCGACAGCCGCGTTTTTATCATGGGTGAGGACATCGCCAGGCAGGGCGGCATCTTCGGCCAGTTTAAGGGGCTGCCACAGAAGTTTGGCTTTGACCGTGTGCGCGACACACCCATCTCGGAGACCGCCATTGTGGGCGCAGGTGTTGGTGCCGCGCTGGCCGGGGCCCGACCGGTAGTAGACATGCACTTTGTAGACTTTATCACGGTCTGCATGGATGAAGTGGTTAATCAAATGGCGAAAATTCGCTATATGTTTGGTGGCCAATGTACGGTCCCCATCGTGCTTCGGGCCCCGGACGGAGCAGCCCGTTCTGCTGCCGCCCAGCACTCCCAGAGCCTAGAGGCCTGGTTTGTCCACGTTCCCGGCCTGAAGGTGGTCATCCCATCCAACCCAGCCGATGCAAAGGGGCTTCTCAAGGCCGCCATCCGTAGCAACGATCCTGTCCTTTACTTTGAGAACAAAGACCTCTTTCGCATGAAGGGCCCCGTGCCCGACGGGGATTACTTGGTACCCATAGGCAAGGCCAATATAGTGCGGGAAGGAACAGACGTTACCATCGTCTCCTACTCCATTACCCTCCATAAAACCCTGAAAGCGGCAGAAATGCTGGAACAAGGCGGCATTAGCGCCGAGGTAATCGACCTTAGGTCCATCGTACCGTTGGATAAAGAAACCCTCTTTGCCTCCGTTAAGAAGACCAAACACCTGGTTATTGCCCATGAGGCCACCAAGAACGGTGGTGTGGGCTCGGAGGTAGCCGCCATTGTGGCAGAAGAGATGATAGATTACCTGGACGGGCCTATTAAGCGGGTAGGCGCCAAGTTCGTGCCTATTCCCTTCAGCCCGGCGCTGGAACCGCTTATGCTACCCCAGGTAGAAGACATAGTGGCTGCCGTCAAAGAAATTTGTTAGCTAGGCACCAGCAGTCTAGTGCAAAGGAGGGATTTTCTGAGAAGCTTCCAGAGCACAAGGGGGTCAAAGGAGTCTAGCACCGAGCAAAAGGAGGTGAAGCACCCCAACAGAGGGTGCACAGTATGAAGAAAACATTGGTGCGTTTCCTAGTGGCTAGCCTGGTTCTGACCCTGCTCCTGGTAACAGCTGGTTGCTCCAGCGGCGGAACCCAAAAGCCTGCCGACCAAGGCAGTGAGCCCTCCGCAAAGGCACCGGAACCCCAACTCAAGAGCGAGTATAAGCTCACCATGAATGTGGCTACTGAAACCATGTGGGGCCAAGGCGGCGTAAAATTTGCTGAACTGGTTAAGGAGTACACCGGCGGCAAAGTCAATGTTAAGGTCTACCCCAACGCCATGTTGGTAGGCGGCGACCAGATGCGGCAAGCCGAAATGGTCCAGAGCGGTGCAATTGACTTTATGCTCAACTCCACCATTAACATTGCTCCAACCATTCCTGAGTTTGACGCCTTCGGCCTCCCGTTCCTCTTCCCCAGCTACGAAGCCGTAGACGCAGCCATTGAAAGTGGTGCAGCGGATGCCCTCTTTGCTGCCTTGGAAGATTACAATATGGTAGGTCTTGGCTGGGGTGAGAACGGATTCCGGGAAATCACCAACAACAAACGGGAGATTAAGTCTCCAGATGATCTTAAGGGCCTGAAGATCCGCGTCACTACTCCCATGTACATTGATATCATGCGCGCACTGGGAGCGAACCCCATCGCCATGAACTGGGGCGAGGTCTTTACCTCCCTGCAGCAGGGCACCATTGACGGCCAGGAAAACCCCGTCGTCGGGATTATCATTCCCAACAAGGTCTACGAGGTACAAAAGTACATGACCAACTGGCACTACTCTTATGACGCCCTAGCCCTGGCCGTGAACAAAGACGTCTGGAATAGTTTTCCGGATGATATTAAGCAACAAATCCAACGGGCCGCCGATGACGCCATGAAGTACCAGAAGGAGATCAGTCGTAAAGGTTTGACTGAGGGTATCGAGATGCTGCGTACAGAGAAGGGCATGGTGGTAACCGACCTAACACCGGAGCAGTTGAAACCCTTCCAGGAACTGGTTAAACCTGTTTACGACAAGTATGCAGAAAAGGTCGGTTTGAACATCGTCAAGGCGTTTGAGGACGCCGTGGCCACCGCGAAGTAAGGGAGGCCGTCGTTTCTTGGGGTGCTCACGGCCACAGGCTGGGCACCCCCTTGTTTGAACTGTGGTTAGTCCCCGGCTTATGTGCACTAGAAGGGATGAGTGTTTATGTGGAAGGTACTTGACAAAATTGAAGAATACCTGTGTGCCGGGATGCTCTCTGTAATGGCCGCACTGACCTTCGCCAACGTGCTAGTTCGTTACCTCACCAACGCTTCTCTAGCTTTCACTGAAGAACTGGTGGTAAACCTCTTCGTTTGGGTAACCATGTTCGGTGGAGCCATTGCCTTTCGCAAAGGAGCACACCTAGGGGTAAGTGTACTCACAAACATGTTTCCTACCCGCCTCCAGAAGGCAGTGGTAATTCTAAGTGCGGTGTGTGGTGTTGCCCTTTTCGCCATTCTTTTTAAAGAAGGAGTGGGATTGGTAAGCCAAGAGTACAAGAATCAGATGACTACCTACTCAATGGGTCTGCCCATGTGGTGGTTCGGCCTAGCTGTCCCCACAGGAGCCCTCATTTGCTTGCTACGGGTCGTCTGGGCAGCAACAAACGAACTACGCAGCCTAAGCCAAGATAAATAGCAGCCTAACAGGAAATGGAGGTGTTTTCATGGCCCTTCCGATTGATCCAGGCGCGTTTCTACTCGGTTTTTTCTTTATCTTAATCTTCCTCCGTGTACCAATCGCCGTTGCCTTAGGCTTGGCTGGTATTGTAG
>JAAYHG010000078.1 GCA_012735455.1 Bacillota bacterium | reverse complement strand
GCCCTGGGGATCACCGCCATTTCCAGCTATATTGGGGGTTTGATGGGGCTTATTATCGTTATTTTCACCGCCAAACAGGTGGCACGTTTTGGACTCTACTTTGGGCCTGCTGAGTATTTTGCCCTGATGGCCCTAGCTCTTTCGGCCACGGCAATTCTTGGGGGGAATAATCCGGCCAAGGGAATTGCCATGACGGCATTGGGGCTTCTGATCGCAATGGTGGGTTTAGACTTTGTTTCAGGAAAGATGCGTTTGACCTTTGGCAATATCTACTTAGAGCGTGGCATTGACTTCCTGCCCGTTAGTGTCGGGATGTTTGCCTTAAGCGAGCTTTTCAAGCAGCTGGAAGAAGGCATAAGACTCTCCTTTCACAAGGGCCGTTTTGGTTTAAAGGACGTCATGCCTACTCGGGAAGATGTAGCTGTCACAACTTTGCCTATCGCACGAGGAGGGTTACTTGGTTTCATTATTGGCGTCTTACCGGGAGCAGGTGGAACCATAGCCTCTTTCATGACCTACGCTATGGAAAAACGGCTTTCTAAGCGCTCAGAGGAATTTGGTACTGGTGTTCCGGAAGGTGTGGCCTCGGTGGAGGCAGCTAATAATGCAGCGGCCTTTGGTGCCATGGTACCTCTTTTGACGCTGGGTATCCCGGGTTCTGGCACCACTGCTATTATGCTGGGTGGGCTTATCATGTGGGGCGTGCGTCCGGGACCACTTTTCATTACTCAACAGGCAGATCTTTTTTGGTCCCTTATAGGTGCACTTTTTGTTGCTAATATAGTGCTGTTGCTCCTTAATACGGCTTTCATCCCCTTCTTCGTCCGCGCGCTCAAAGCCCTATCGCCGTACTTAGAGCCACTGATAGCTGTGCTTTGTATGGTTGGTGTTTTTGGCCTGAACAATAGCATCATTGATGTCTGGTTGATGCTGGGCTTTGGGATCTTAGGCTACCTGCTAAAGAAGTGCGATTATCCTGTTGGTCCTGTTATCTTGGCTGTTGTCTTAGGGCCATTAGCAGAGGGTAGCTTCCGCCAGGCCTTGATGATGTCGAGGGGGTCTATGGCGATCTTTGTAGCCTCGCCTCTCGCTAAAGCTCTCATGATGGGAGCGCCACTTATCTGGTGCTCTATCTTGTTCCGGGCGCTCATTGCACGCCTGAAGAGAAGCTCTACTAAGGTAGGGGCTGCGTGATGGAAACCGATGCGGACAGACGAATTGGCTTTTTCGATACCGGCGTAGGAGGATTGTCTGTTCTGGGCTATCTGGCTGCGGCAGGAGCAGGAGAAGAATACTATTACCTGGCGGATCGGGCCTATCGCCCCTACGGTGGGAAAAGTGCTGCTGAAGTGTTGGAGCTGGTTCGCAAAGCGGCTTACTTTCTTATTGAGCAAGGGGTCAATGAACTGGTCCTGGCCTGCAATACCGCAACAGCTGCGGCGTTCCGTGGCCTAACAAGAGAACTCCAGATACCTGTTTGGGGGCCAATCGAGCCTGCTGCTCGCCAGGCGGCAAAGCTTTGCCCCCGGGGAACCATTGGCATCCTGGCCTCTGAACTTACTGTAAAAAGTGGCCAGTACGATCGGAGCATTAAAAAGATGGCTCCGGGCAGCCGTGTTATTGGTGAACCTTGTCCCGGACTAAGCTCGTTTGTGGAAGCGGGCGAGATCTCTGGGCCTGATGTTGAGGCGTACTTGCGAGAGAAGATTGCCCGCTTGGAAGCCAAGGGGATGGAGGTTCTTATCCTTGGTTGCACTCACTATTCATTCCTGCGCGAACTCATAGAGTCGCTAATGAAAAACAGGGTCCCTATTGTAGACTCGTCGCGTGAGCTGGCAGCCTCGCTTATGCTGCCGGCTAGGCAAAAAACAGGGTTGGGCCTACATCCGTCGGAGAGCAAGTTTAAGTACTTTGTTACTGCGGAATCCGAACAATTTGCGGCAGTAGGCGCGAAGCTGCTAGCCGGGCGAAATGGATTGGTGCTATCCGCCCTTGATGTTGGAACCATAACCTTATGAGTGATACCGCGTGAGTGCAGTGAATTGGGATAAAAAAGAGAGGAAAAGGTAAGATAAAAGCGGAACTCTGGGCTCAGGCCAGAGTTCCGCTTTTTTGGTAAATCTTGTGCGGGTACACGAGTAAGATAGAAGGGGTTGCGACTGATGAGGGTGGCAGTGGGGGTCGACCTGGGTGGAACAAATCTGCGGGCGGCTGTGGTAACAGAAACGGGAGAAATCAAGCTCAGCAAGAACTTCCGTACTCCGGCGCACAGTACGCAGGCTGAGGCCCTGACGGTTTTGGAGCAGGCGGTGCGCGCCGTGTGGCAGGAGACGGGTGAGGAGCCGGAAGGGCTAGGATTGGCGGTGACAGGCCTCTTGGAGCTAGAGCAGGGTGTGGTCCTGGAGTCGGCCAATGTGCCTGCGTTGGAGGGTGCACCGCTGGGACCGTACTTGAGCGAGCGTTTAGGAATGCCGGTTTGGTTGGAGAACGATGTGCGGGCGGCTACTTTAGGTGAGGCCTGGTTCGGGGCGGGCCGTGGGGCGGACACCATGGTGGTGCTTTTTGCTGGGACCGGGGTTGGCTCCGGGATAATGCTGGGGGGCAAGCT
>JAAYHG010000077.1 GCA_012735455.1 Bacillota bacterium | reverse complement strand
GAGCCGGATGAACCCCAATCAGGCCTTTGCCTGGGCTGCGGCCGCTGCCGCGCCAGCTGCCCAACGGGGGCCTTGTCAGAACCTTTCCGGCTCGAAGCGAAAAGGTGCCTCTCTTACCTTACCCAAGCCAAGGGAGCTATTCCACAGGAGCTTCGAGTGTATTTTACCGGTTGCCTTTACGGATGCGACATATGTCTTAAAGCCTGCCCACTGATAAAAAAAGCCCCTGGGACAGGGGCCGAGGTGGATCTCAAGAGGTTGCTATGCCTAAGCAAGCAAGAGTTTATTTCACTTTACGGTGCCACGGCAATCGGTTGGCGCGGGCACACAGTGTTACAGAGGAATGCTGTTTATACCTTGGGCAACCAGGGCGATCCGGCCGCAGTAACAGCCCTTGTTGGGTTACTGCAGGATCCGCGGCCGGTAATACGCGGCGCTGCGGCTTGGAGCCTAGTGAGACTAGGCAACACGAACGGGCGAGCGGCCCTAGCCATGCGGGTATCTCAAGAAACGGATCCTGAGGTCCTGGCGGAACTCGAGTCTGCTCTTAGCGGATAAGGACATACACAGTAACCACGTCTTCACGGGTCTCTCGAGCAGTGTTCCAGGCGACAATGCGGTAGCGACCCGGCTCCACTCGGCGGCCTGCACTGTCCACCTGAGGCCAGGTTTCAATAAAGGTTAGGGTTTCACCTGGCCGGACGCGAACGCGTTGCACGCCCTGGCTGAAGGCGCGGCCGTCGGACCAGCGCCAAATGAGACGATTATCCTGGCGAATTTCAAATTCATAGCGCTGGCTGGTAAGATAGGTAAGAGTTTGTGTAGTGCGGCAGATGTTGGTCTTGGTAAGGCGCATGGTAACGTTTGTGCCTGGACTATAAATGGTTCGGTCGGCCGACAAGGTGAGCCGGAAGCAGCCTGTCTCCATGCTGTCCTCCCCTGGCTCTGTGGGTGCAGGTTCAACAGACGGAATGCGAAGTTGCAGCCCAGGATAGATCAGGTTAGGATTAGCGTCAATCAAGGATTCCAGCGACACTCTGTAGCGCCGTGCAATACCCGACAGAGTTTCACCACTTCTTACAATGTGAATGCCGGTGGTGGGGGTTGTGGGTGGGGTTGGCTCGACCACGGCTATTATCTGCAGCTGTTGACCAGGGCGAATCTCCGTGCTCGTTAGGTTGTTGGCCGCCATGATTTCCTCTACCGAAACGCCGTAGAGACGGGCAATGCTCCAGAGGCTTTCACCAGCTTGAACGACGTGAATTGCCATATCAATCCTCCTCCCATTAATGGTCCTATTCATACTATGCAGGAGGGGTGTCAAGTGCTAGGCTGCGGGAGGGTTCTGGCTGGATTATTGCAGGAGGTGTAAGGGGATTATGAATGTTTACGATGAGGCTCACTCCCTAGCGCGCAGTCTGCGGGGGTCTGTGGAATTTCAAACGCTGCTAAAGGCGCGAGAGGCTCTCGACGCCGAGCCTGAGAAACTAAAGCGTGTGCAGGACTTAAAGATTAAAGAGATTGAGCTGCAGGCACGCGTGTTAGCGGGAGAAAAGGTTTCCCAGGAGCGAATGGAAGCCTTGCGCCAAATGATCGACATCTTGCTGCTGGATCCTACTGTACGCTCTTACCTAGAAGCCGAGGGTAGGTTCACACGGCTCTTCACTGATATTCAAAAAATAATTGCAGATGCAGTGAAAGAATGGGAGCCATTGGTGCAGCCGCGCACAAGCGAGTGTGATGCGAAGGAGACTGATAAACATGACTAAGAGCAGTGTGCAGACTCTGCTTTTTGACCTGGACGGTACCTTGATCAAACTAGATATGAATACCTTTCTACCCCATTACTTTCGTGCTTTAGGCAGTTACTTTGCG